>JANMKO010000023.1:0-4988 GCA_031372085.1 Betaproteobacteria bacterium | reverse complement strand
TGGCTGCTGCCCCGGCCGAGGTCTTCCAGCAACTGGGCGCCTTGACCCGGCAGCTGCACGACACGCTGCACCAGCTGGGCGTCATGTCCGGGTTGCAACTGGCTGCCACCGGCCTGCCCGACGTGCGCAGCCGGCTGAACTACATCGTCACCAAGACGGCAGCAGCGGCCGACAAGGTGTTGAACTCGGTAGACCAGGCCAAGGCCGAGCACGGCCTGATCGCTGAAAAAACCCGCCGCCTGGCCGACGCGCTGGTGGCCGACCCGGTGGCGGCGGTGGCCAACGGCGCGCTGCTGGCTTTTGTCAACGAGGTCGAGGCCCGCACCCGGCGCATTGACTCGCACCTCACCGACATCATGCTGGCGCAGGATTTTCATGACCTCACCGGCCAGGTCATGGCCAAGGTGGTGGCGCTGGCCAGCGATCTGGAGAACAGCCTGGTCAAGCTGCTGGTGCAGGTGCTGCCGCCCGACCAGCGCGACAAGGTGGACGCTGCCGGCCTGCACGGGCCGGTGCTGCGCCCGGCCGGCCGCAGCGATGTGGTGGTCAGCCAGGCCGAGGTGGACGACCTGCTGGCCAGCCTGGGCTTTTGACGCGTGGCCGCCCAGCGTGCGCTGCCGCCAATCCGCCGCCGGTGGCCGGCCCGCCACTTGACCAAGACCCACCGGGCACTGGCCGTGGCCGGGCTGGTGTGGCTGCTGGTGGAGGCGGGTGCGCAGTGGCGCTCTCACCAGCGCTTCGGGCAAAGCGCGTTTGGCCACCTCGGCGGCGCCAGCGACGAGCAGGTCAACCCGCTGGCTGGCCTGCGGCTGTTCCGGCCCAATGCCCGCATCGGTGGCAGCGAGCAGGCCATCCAGACCAACAGCCAGGGCCTGCGCAGCCCCGAGATCCCGTTCGACAAGCCGGCCGGCAGCCTGCGCATTGCCGTGGTGGGCGCGTCCACTGTCATGGGCGCTTACGCGCGCGACAACGCGCACACCTTTCCGGCCCAGCTGGAGGCCCGGCTGCGCCAGGCCCATCCCGGCCAGCAGGTGGATGTGATCAACGCCGGCTTCGCTGGCCTGGGGCTGCAAGAGCAGACCCAGCTCTACCGCCAGCTGGTGCAGCGCTACCAACCCGACACCGTCATCGTCTATGCAGGCATCAATGACTTTGCCGCCTATTGCCACGGCCCGGCCCAGGCGGCAGCCCCCGGCCGGGCGCAGCGGCGCAGCCTGGTCGAGCTCAAGTTACCGGCGCATTTGCTGTCAGTCGAGCTGCTGGTCAAGAACACCACGGCCCTGCGTGAGCCGCCGGTGCACAGCGCCCGCCGGGTGGACGCGCACGGCCTGAACCTGCAGCGCTACGCGGGCGATCTGGACGCGCTGTTCAAAGCCGTTCACGGCAGCGGTGCGCGCTTGTTGATGGCCACCAACGCGCGCAGCTACCAGCGCAACCAGCCGGCCGCCGAGCAGGCGCGGCTGGCCAGGACCGCGCGCTTCTACAACCCCTGCTTTGATATCGACGGCCTGCACACCCTGTACGAGCGGCACAACGCGCTGATCTTGCAGCGCGCCCAGGCCCACGGCATCGCGGTGGCCCGGCTGCATGAGCTGGTGCCCGGCGGCGACGGGTATTTTGTCGATGCCAGCCACTTCAACCCCGCCGGTGATGCGCGGGTGGCCGAGGTACTGGCCGGCCTGCTGGCCGGGCAGCGGCGGGTTGGGCCGGGGGCCGGCTGGTGACTTTGCAGTCGTTTCACTACCTGCTGTTTCTGGCCGTGGTGGTGGGCCTGGGCTGGGCGCTGCGCGGGCGGCCGGCGGCGCGCAAGAACCTGCTGCTGCTGGCCAGCTACTACTTTTACGCCTGCTGGGACTGGCGGTTCTTGTCGCTGCTGCTGCTGATCACGCTGCTCAGCCACGGGGTGGCGCTGCGCATGGCCGCCGCGCCGCGGCCCGGCGTGCGCCGGGCCTGGCTGGCAGCGGCGCTGGTGGTCTTGCTGGCGGTGCTGGCCGGCTTCAAATGGGCGGGCTTTTTTGAGGCCGGCGCCGCCGCCTTGCTGCACGCCCTGGGCTTGCAGGCCCATCTGCCGGTGCTGCGCCTGCTGCTGCCGCTGGGCCTGTCGTTTTTCACGTTCCAGGCGATGTCGTACCTGATCGATGTCTACCGCGGCCAGCAGCCGGCCTGCGCCAGCTTGCGCGATGTGGCGCTGTTCGTGGCGTTTTTCGCCACGGTGCAGGCCGGGCCGGTGACGCGCGGGCGTGACCTGCTGCCGCAATTGGCCGCGCTGCCGCCATTTGAGCCGGCCTGCCTGCAGCACGGCCTGGCGCTGATCGTGCGCGGCTTCGTCAAGAAAATCGTCTTTGCCGACACCCTGGCGCTGCACTGGGTTGATCCGGCATTCGCCCACCCGGCGCAGTTCTCGGGCTTGTTCTTGCTGCTGGCGCTGTATGCCTACAGCTTCCAGCTGTACATGGATGTCTCGGCCTACACCGATCTGGCGCGCGGCAGTGCCTTCATGTGCGGCTTGCGCTTGCCGAAAAACTTCAACCGGCCGTACATCGCGTCGTCGGTGTCCAACTTCTGGCAGCGCTGGCACCAGTCGGTGTCCAGCTTTTTTCGCGACTATGTGTTCGTCTCGCTGGGCGGCTCGCGCCGCGGTGTTGTCTACCTCAACTTGATGGTCACCTTTGTGCTGATCGGTGTCTGGCACGGCGCGGGCTGGCACTTTTTGCTCTACGGCGCGCTGCACGGCGCGGTGATCTGCCTGGAGCGCTGGCACCGCGCGCGGCGCACGGCGCTGGGCCTGCCGCCGCTGCCGCAGGCCGGGCTGGGTTGGCTGGCCCGGGTGGCCATCACCTTCAATTTTGTGGCGTTTTCACGCCTGTTGTTCCGGTCGGCTGACCTGGACGCCGCTGCCGTCTACCTGGCCGCGCTGGGCACGGGGCTGCACGGTGCGCTGCCGTTGAGCCCGCAGGGGCTGCTGGCGCTGGGCGGGGCGGCAGCGCTGCATTGGCTGGCGCCGCAGGCCGGTGCGCGTGCGCTGGCGCGGTTCAAACAGGCCAGCGCCACGCTGCAGGGTCTGGCGCTGGCGCTGCTGGGCTACGGCATGCTGGCGCTGAGCGTGGGCGGCATGCCGTTTTTGTACTTCCGGTTTTGAGGCCGGGCTTGGCACCGGGCAGGCGCACCGTGCAGCGCTGAATAGCGGCCGGATGCGCCGGCTTTTGCCCGGCTTGCCGCCCGTCGCCCACCCCTAGCATCAGACGACCCTTGCCGTGCCGATGACACCACATGCCCGAAGCCCTACTGCGCCAAACCCACCCACTGCCGGCCGCCGTGGCGGCCCACGCCCGCCCGGCGGGCGATCTGAGCCTGGCCGATCTGGTGAGCGAGGCCCAGCGCCTGCAGCAGGCCGGCCTGGCCGACGCCGCCGTGGCGCTGTACCAGTGCTGGATTGCCGACGGCCCACCGGCGATGCGCCACGTGGCCTGCTTCAACCTGGGCACCTTGCTGGGCGGGCTGGGCCGCACGGCCGAGGCCGAAGCCGCCTACCGGCAGGCGGTGGCGCAGCAGCCCAATTTTCCGCATGCCCGGCTCAACCTGGGCCATCTGCTGGAGCGTGCCGGCCAGCCCGAAGAGGCGCTGGCGCAGTGGCGGGCGGTGCTGGCCGGGGGGGCGACGGGCGGCGCGGCCATCGATTTGCGGGTGCATGCCTGGAACAACCTGGGCCGGCTGCTGGAGACACTGCGCCGCTACCCCGAGGCCGAGGCCGCGCTGCGCGAGAGCCTGCAGCTCGACCCCCGCCAGGGCAGCGTGATCCAACACTATGTGCACCTGCGGCAAAAGCAGTGCGCCTGGCCGGTGTACCAGCCGGTGGGCGCGGTGACGGCCAACCAGCTGCTCACCGGCACGTCCTTGCTGGCGATGATGAGCGCCAGCGACGACCCCGCGCTGCAACTGCTGTCTGCTACCCGGTTTGCCCATGAGCGGGTGCCCAAGCTGGCGCCGGTGGCGCTGCACAGCAGCCTGCCGGCGCGCACCGGCCGCATCAAGATCGGCTATTTGTCGGGTGATCTGCACATGCACGCCGTGGGCCTGCTGACGCCTGAGCTGCTGGAGTTGCATGACCGCCGCAAGTTTGAGATCTACGGCTTTTGCTGGACGCCCGAGAGCGAGCAGCCGCAACGCAAGCGCCTGGTCAAGGCGCTTGACCATCTGGTGCGCCTGGCCGGCGTGGACGACGCCACGGCGGCCCGGCTGATTGCCGAGGCCGGCATCGACGTGCTGGTTGATCTGCAAGGCCTGACCAGCGGCGCCCGGCCGGCCATCCTGGGTTACCGGGCGGCGCCGGTGCAAGTCAGCTACCTGGGGCTGCCGGGCACGTCGGCATTGCCGGGGGTGGACTGGATACTGGCCGACCACTACGTGATGCCGCCTGCGCTGGAGCCGTATTGCACGGAGAAGCCGATCCGCCTGCCGCACTGCTACCAGGTCAGTGACCGCCAGCGCGAGGTGGCGCCCCGGCCGGCCCGCGCCACGTATGGCCTGCCCGACGACCGGTTTGTGTTTTGCTCGTTCAACAACACCTTCAAGTTCACACCCGAGATGTTTGGCGCCTGGATGCGCATCCTGGGCCAGGTGCCGGGCAGCGTGCTGTGGCTGCTGGCCGACAACGACACCGCGCGCGACAACATGCTGGGCGCCGCCGCTGCCCACGGCGTGGCGCGTGATCGGCTGGTCTTTGCGCCCCGGGTGGCGCCGCCCGAGTACCTGGCCCGCTTCCAGTGCGCTGATCTGGTGCTCGACACCTTCCCGTACAACGCCGGCACCACCGCCAGCGACGCGCTGTGGATGGGCACGCCCATCGTCACCCTGAGCGGGCGCAGCTACATCTCGCGCATGGCCGGCAGCCTGCTCACTGCCGTCGGCCTGCCCGAGCTGGCCACCAGCACGCTGGCCGACTACGAGCGCCTGGCCGTGCTGCTGGGCCGGCAACCGGCGCGGGTGGC
>JANMKO010000016.1:0-4461 GCA_031372085.1 Betaproteobacteria bacterium | reverse complement strand
CGAGGTGCACATCAGCAATGTGCATGCGCGCGAGGCCTTTCGCCACCACTCGTACCTGTCGCCGGCCGCTGCCGGCATCGTGGTGGGGTTTGGCATCGACGGTTATGTGCTGGCCATCGACGGCTTGCTGCGCAAAGCGCGTGCGGCCCCCTGACAGCGCGCCGTCAAGCTGCGGCCACCAGCCCGGCCGGAATCTGGTGGTTCTGGCCGCCCTGCTGGGCGATCTTGATGGCACCCACCTGGTTGCCCAGCGCCACGCAGCGCGCCAGTGGCCAGCCGAGCGACAAACCGTGCAGCAGCGCAGCGCGAAAGGCGTCACCGCAGCCGGTCGGGTCCAGCACCTCGGTGGCGGCCACACCGGCCACATGCGTGCGCTGGCCGTCCTGCCACAGCTCGCAGCCGTCAGCGGCCAGGGTGACGATCACGCCGTCGATATGGGCCTGTTGTGACAGCGCTGCCAGCGTGGTGCCCAGCCGATCACACAGCATGCGGCCCTCGTAGTCGTTGACGGCAATCCAGCGCGCCTGGGCTACAAAGCGGCGCAGGTCGTCGCCGTCAAACATCGGCAGGCCCTGGCCCGGGTCAAAGACAAACGGGATGTTGGCGGCCGCCAGTTGCGCGGCATGGTTGAGCATCGCCTCGCGGCCGTCGGGCGCGATGATGGCCAGCTGGATGTCGCTGCGCCCGGTGGGCAGCACGGTGGCATGGGCCTGCTGCATCGCGCCGGGGTGAAAGGCGGTGATCTGGTTGTTGTCCTGGTCGGTGATGATGATGGCCTGCGCGGTGTAGGTGTCGGCGTCTTGCCGCACGAGTGAGGTGTCCAGCCCCCAGCCTTGCAGCCGGGCCAGGTACTCAGCGCCGTCATTGCCCAGCGCCGCCATCACCAGCGGCGCACCGCCCAGCAAGTGCAGGGTGTAGGCGATGTTGCCGGCGCAGCCGCCAAACTCGCGCCGCAGCGTGGGCACCAAAAACGACACATTCAGGATGTGCACCTGGTCGGGCAGGATTTGCTGCGCAAACCGGCCCGGAAAGTTGGTGATGGTGTCAAAGGCGAGTGAGCCGCAGATCAGGACGGACATGGTGGTTTACCGCCCGTTGCCGGGCCAAAGTGGAGGGGACGAGGGTGGCTGACTCTGCCGCACGCGGGAGAGGATTGGGGGTGAGACGGCAGTTTCAAGCTGCGTGCGGCAGGCCTGTCGGACGATCCCGGCCTGCCAGCCGGGGCGCGCACTGCCAGTGCGCGCAGTGGGCAGCGGCAAATCAGCCGGTGCACAAACATTCGGCCTGTTCAAGGGTAAAACAGCTCGACGGTGTAGCCGTCGATGCGCTGCTCGCCGGCTGACATCAACACCTTGATCGGCAGCTCCTGGCCGGCCGCCAGCGTGGCTTGCGGCGCACCCAGGTCGGCCATTTGCAGCACCCGGCGCGACACCAGCTTGCCCTGCGCGTCATGGACCGACAAATCCAGCGCCGGCATCAGCACCGCCGTGTCGGCCCGGTTGTGCAGCACCAGTTGCAGCCGGTACAGCGTAGAGCCGTCTAGCCGGCTCAGCCCCGAGCTGGCCACCGCCAGCGCGTCCAGCCGGCGCAGCGGCTGCACCTGGCAGCCGGCCAGGCGGCACAGCGCATGCAGTGAGGGCGCGCTGGCCGGCAGGTGGGCGGCCAGCGTGTCGCGCCACAGCACGGCGGCTTGCGCGGCCAGCGCCAGGCCCAACCCCACCACCGCCGCGCCCAGCGCGGTGCGCACCGCCGGCCGGCGCCACAGCGCGGCTTGCTCGGCCGCCCGCAGGAACGACGGCGTGCCGGGCGTGGCGGTGTGGCGCGCCGCAGCGCCTGCGGCGTCTGGCGCCGGGTCGGCCAGTGCCGGCCAGGCCGGGCCACCCAGGCCCAAGCCGTCGTCGGGCAGCGCGGACGCGGTGCGCAGCAACGGCTCTTCGCGCTGCGACAGGCCGGCGCCGGGCGGCGCCCAGGCGGCAGCGCTGTCAAAGCGCGGTTCTTGCCGGCCCGGCGCGCTGTCACTGTCGGCCGCGCGGTGACCAGGCCAGGCGGGCTCGGCTGGGGTGCTGGCCGCCGCTGGCGTTGCCGCCGGGCCCTGCCAGTCGGTGACCAACGGGGCCTCGTCGGCGCCCGCCTCGGCGGGCAAATCGGCCGGCAAATCGGCCGGCAACCCGGCGGACCACCCGGCGGGCGACCCAGCGGGCGACCCAGCGGGAAATCCGGCCGGCAACATTCCCGCTGCCACGGGCGGCCCGTCAAGAGGCACGGCCGCGCCACTGTCCACATCGAACATCACCTCGGCGGCGTTAAAAACCCCGTTGCAGCGGCCGCAGCGCACCCAGCCCTCGGACTCTCGCAACTGCGCCTGCGTCACGCGGAACACCGTGCCGCACGCGGGGCAGCGCGTGGCCAGGTTGGTCGCCGGCTCGCCCATCGTCACGTCGGTGTCAACGCCGTCAAGCCCGTCAGGCCGGCCGCTGCCCGGTCATCAGGATCCAGCCGTCGTCGCTGTCGGTCACCGCCAGGTCAAGCCACGGCGCGTAGGCGGCCGTCAACTCGTCGGCCTGGCGGTGCAGGATGCCGGCCAACACCAGGTGGCCACCCGGCGCCAGGTGGCCGGCCAGCAGCGGCGCCAGCAATTTGAGCGGCGTGGCCAGGATGTTGGCCAGCACCAGCGGGTAGGCGCCCTGTGCTGCGTCGGGCAGGCCGGCTTGCAGCCGCACGCCGTTGGCCTGGGCATTGGCCTGGGTGGCCTGCACGGCGGCGCTGTCGATGTCCACCGCGTCGATGCCGCGCGCGCCGTGCAGCGCCGCGCCGATGGCCAGGATGCCCGAGCCGCAGCCGTAGTCCAACACCCGGTGCCAGCCCGGCGCCAGCACGGCGGCCTGCTGCGCCGTCCAACGCAGGCACATGCGGGTGGTGGGGTGGGTGCCGGTGCCAAAGGCCAGGCCGGGGTCAAGCCGGATCACGGTGCTGGCAGCGGCCGGCGCCTGATGCCAGCTGGGCACGATCCAGAACGTGGGCGTGATCTCGACCGGCGCAAACTGCGCTTGCGTCAGCCGCACCCAGTCTTGATCGGCCACCTCGCGCAGCGCCAGCACGGTGGCCGCGCCGGCCCAGTCTTGGGCCAGCAGCAAGGTGGCGGCTTCGGTGGCCTGGGCCTCGGTGGCAAACAGCGCCGTTACCTCCGAGCGCTGCCAGCCCTCGGTGGGCACCGCCATGCCGGGCTCACCAAACAGCGCCTGCTCGGCGGCGGTGCCGGCGTCGGCATCGGCCACCGAAACACTGAGCGCGTCCAGCCCATCGATCAACGCGTCGCTCACCGGCTCGACCAGCAACTCGGGCAACCTCAAGACCAGTTCATGCATGCCAATCTCACAGCAAGCAGCCACCAGCATGTGGCATCAAACCCAGCCAGCCGCCGCGCATCAAGCAGCCGCCGCAGAGCCGGCTTTGCCGGGCCGCTGGTGGCTTGCCCCCTGGGGGGAGGCGCCGAAGGCGCTTCGGGGGGGTCATCGCTTGTGCCGTTCCAACCAGCCCTCCAGGTAGTGGATGCTGGTGCCGCCCTCGATGAACTTGGCGTCCACCATCAGCTCACGGTGCAGCGGGATGTTGGTGTTGATGCCCTCGATCACCGTCTCGGACAGCGCGATGCGCATGCGCGCCAGCGCCTGCTCACGGGTGTCGCCGTGCACGATGATCTTGCCGATCATCGAGTCGTAATTGGGCGGCACCACATAGTTGGTGTACGCGTGCGAATCGACCCGCACGCCCGGCCCGCCCGGTGGATGCCACATCGTGATGCGGCCCGGCGACGGGGTGAACTTGTACGGGTCTTCGGCATTGATGCGGCACTCAATCGCATGGCCGCGCATCTGGATCTGGCGCTGCGTGAACGGCAGTTTTTCACCCGCCGCCACGCGGATCTGCATCTGCACGATGTCGATGCCGGTGACCATTTCGGTGACGGGATGCTCCACCTGCACCCGGGTGTTCATCTCGATGAAATAAAACTCACCGTTCTCGAACAAGAACTCAAACGTGCCGGCGCCCCGGTAGCCGATCTTTTTGCACGATGCGGCACAGCGGTCGCCGATGCGCTCGATCGTGCGGCGCGGGATGCCGGGCGCGGGTGCTTCTTCAATGATTTTTTGGTTGCGCCGCTGCATCGAGCAATCGCGCTCGCCCAGCCACACCGCATTGCGGTGCTCGTCGGCCAGCACCTGGATCTCGACATGGCGCGGGTTCTGCAAGAACTTCTCCATGTACACGGCGGGGTTGCCAAACGCCGCGCCGGCCTCACTGCGGGTGGTGGCCACCGCATTGAGCAAGGCCGCCTCGGTGTGCACCACCCGCATGCCGCGCCCGCCGCCGCCGCCTGAGGCTTTGATGATCACCGGGTAGCCGATGGCGCGCGCGGCCTGCACCGTGGCTTTGGGGTCGTCGTTGAGCGCGCCTTCCGAG
>JANMKO010000781.1:0-1922 GCA_031372085.1 Betaproteobacteria bacterium | reverse complement strand
ACTTGAATCACTGGCGCTGCGCGGCGCTGACCAGGTGACGACAATTTGTGAGGGCCTGCGCGCCGACATCGCCGCGCGTGGCGTGGCCGCTGACAAGATCACCGTCATCCCCAACGCGGTGGACGTGGCGGCCTTCACCTTTGACGCCCCGCCCGACGAGGCGCTGCGCCAGCGCCTGGGCCTGCAAGGCGCCACGGTGCTGGGGTTTGCCGGCTCGTTTTACGGCTACGAAGGGCTGCACCTGCTGCTGGACGCCGCCTTGCGGCTGCTGCCGCAGCACCCGGCGCTGCGCGTGCTGCTGGTGGGCGGTGGCCCGCAAGAGGCGGCGCTCAAGGCCCAGGCGGCCCAGGCCGGCTTGCAGGCGCGGGTGATCTTCACTGGCCGCGTGCCGCATGCCGAGGTGCAGCGCTATTACGAGCTGATCGACGTGCTGGCCTACCCGCGGCTGCCGATCCGGCTGACCGAGCTGGTCACGCCGCTCAAGCCGCTGGAGGCCATGGCCCAGGGCCGCATGCTGGTGGCCTCAGACGTGGGCGGCCACCGTGAGCTGATCCGCCACGGCGAGACCGGCTTTTTGTTCAAGGCCGGTGACGCCGGTGCGCTGGCCGACGCCCTGCACAGCGTGCTGGCCCAGCGCGGCCAGTGGCAGGCGATTCGCCAGCAGGCGCGGCGCTTTGTCGAGCTTGAGCGTACCTGGGCCAGCAGCGTGGCGCGCTACCGCGAGGTGTACCGCCGCGCGCTGGCCGCCAAGGGCCGGCCCGTGGCCGCGCTGGTCTGACAGGCTGAGGCGGCCAAACCATGTGCGGCATCCACGGCATCTACCAGCTCGACGGCCAGCCGGTGCAATCCCGGCACCTGACGCTGATGGGCAACATCACCCAGCACCGCGGCCCGGACGACGAGGGCCAGCACATCGACGGCGACTGCGGCATTGCGATGCGCCGGCTGTCCATCATCGATCTGGCCGGCGGCCACCAGCCGATCAGCAATGCCGACGGCTCGCTGGTGGTGGTGTGCAACGGCGAGATCTACAACTACCGTGAGCTGCGCGCTGAGCTGATCGGCCGTGGCGTGCCCTTCAAGACCGGCTCTGACAGCGAGGTGCTGCTGCACCTGTACGCCGCCGAGGGCGATGCCTTTGTGCACCGGTTGAACGGCATGTTCGACTTTGCGCTGTGGGACGGCCGGCGCCGCCGGCTGCTGATCGGCCGCGACCGCATCGGCGTCAAGCCGCTGTACGTCATGCAAGACGCCCACCGCCTGGCCTTTGCCACCGAGGCCAAAGCCTTGCTGGCGCTGCCCGGCGTGCGCACCGAGATCAATAGCGATGCCGTGCCCGGCTACCTGCACCTGGGCTATGTGGCCGCGCCGCAAACGATGTTCAAAGGCATGCGCAAACTGCCGCCCGCCACCCTGCTGGCGGTGGAAGGCGGGCAAGTGCGCCAGTGGCGTTATTGGCGCCTGCCCAGCCAGATCGATCACCGGCTTACGGCGGCCGACTGGCTGGCCCGCACCCGCGCCGGCATTGAGCGCTCGGTGCAGATGCAGATGGTCAGTGACGTGCCGATCGGCGCGTTTTTGTCCGGCGGGGTTGATTCCAGCGCCGTGGTGGGCTGCATGGCCCGGCATGCCGACCAGCCGATCCGCACTTACGCCATCGGCTTTGCCGGCGGCCAGGCCGAGGCGCTGTACAACGAGCTGCCGTATGCGCGCCGGGTGGCCAAGCTGTTTGGCACCCAGCACCGCGAGATCCTCGTCAAGCCCGATGTGGTGGCGCTGCTGCCCAAGCTGCTGTGGCACATGGACGAGCCGGTGGCCGACACCGCCTTCATCACCACCTACCTGGTGTCGGAGTTTGCGCGCCAGGATGTCAAGGTGATCTTGTCGGGCGTGGGCGGCGATGAGCTGTTTGGCGGCTACCG
>JANMKO010000756.1:0-3556 GCA_031372085.1 Betaproteobacteria bacterium | reverse complement strand
GGCGCGGCGCGGCGCTGGCGGCGGCGGTGGCGCTGTCAACGCCACCGCCCGGGGTCGTCGGGGCCACCGGCACCGGGGCGGCGGGTACCGCCGGCGCTGCCGTGACAGCGGCCGGCCGGGCCGGGTTTTTGCCGGCCAGCGGGGCGTTCGGGTCCCAGTTTTTGTTGCGCTCGGCCTCGGCGGCGTCTTGGTCGGCGCCGCGCTGCGGCACTTTGTTGATGAAGGGCACCGGCGCCTTGGTGATGTACAGCGCCACGCCCAGCGCCACGCTCAGGCCGATCAGCAGGCCCACCACCAGGCCGGTGACAAAGCGGCCACGGGTCGGCGTCATGGTGCGGCCACCGCGGCCACTGCCGGCAGCGGCTCTCGGGCCATCGCATCGGGGGCGCTCACGCCCATCATCAGCAGCGCGTTGCGCAGCACCTGGCGGGTGGCGGCCAGCAAGGCCATGCGGGCCGCCGCCAGCGCGGCGTCGTCGATCAAAAACCGCTCGGCGCCATACCAGCTGTGGAAGGCCGCCGCCACGTCACGCAGGTAAAACGCCACGTCGTGCGGCGCCAGATCGGCCGCCGCCGCGCTGAGCATGTCTGGGTAGGCGGCCAGTTTGAGCATCAGCGTGGTCTCGGTGGGCGCGGTGAGGCGTGACAAATCGGCGGCAGCCTGCACCGCCAGCCCGGTGCGCGCCGTGTACTGCGCCAGCACCGAGCAGATGCGGGCATGGGCGTACTGCACATAAAACACTGGGTTCTCGTCATTGGCCTTCAGCGCCAGATCAACATCAAACACAAACTCGGTGTCGGCCTTGCGGCTGATCAAGAAAAACCGCACCGCGTCGCGGCTGGTCCAGTCGATCAGGTCGCGCAATGTGACGTAGCCGCCGCTGCGCTTGCTGATCTTCACCTCGGCGCCGCCCTTCATCACCGTGACCATCTTGTTCAGCAGGTAATCGGGCCAGCCGGCGGGGATGCCCACGCCGGCCGCCTGCAAGCCGGCGCGCACCCGGGCGATGGTGCCGTGGTGGTCACTGCCCTGCACATTGATCACCTTGTCAAAACCACGCTGCCATTTGTTGATGTGGTAGGCCACATCGGGCACAAAGTAGGTGTAGCTGCCGTCACTTTTGCGCATCACCCGGTCTTTGTCGTCGCCGTAATCGGTGCTGCGCAGCCACAGCGCGCCGTCGGCCTCAAAGGTTTTGCCGGCGGCTTGCAGCCGGGCCACGGTGTCTTGCACCTGGCCGCCGCTGTACAGGCTGGATTCAAGAAAGTAGTTTTGAAACTGCACGCCAAAGGCTTGCAAATCCAGGTCTTGCTCATGGCGCAGGTAGGCCACGGCAAATTGGCGGATGCTGTCGATGTCGGCCACATCGCCGCTGGCGGTAAAGGCCCGGTCATCGGCATGCACGGTTTTTTGCGCCAGAAAATCAGCGGCAATGTCGGCGATGTAGTCGCCGTTGTAGGCATCCTCCGGCCAATCGGCATCGCCCGGCTTCAGCCCGTGCAGCCGGGCCTGGGTGGACCGGGCCAGCGTGGCGATCTGCACGCCCGCGTCGTTGTAATAAAACTCGCGCGTCACTGCCCAGCCCTGGCTTTCATACAGCCGGCAAATGGCATCGCCCAGCGCGCCCTGGCGGCCGTGGCCCACGTGCAGCGGGCCGGTGGGGTTGGCCGAGACAAACTCACACATCAGCTTTTTGCCATTGGCCGGGCGCTGGCCAAAGGCCGCACCGGCCGCCAGCACCTCGGCCACCACGGCCTGCTTGGCGGCATCGGTCAGACGCAGGTTGATGAAGCCGGGGCCGGCGACCTCGAGTGCAGTCACCCAGCGCTGCACCGCCGGCTGGGCTTGCAGCGCCTGCACCAGCGCGGCGGCCAGATCACGCGGGTTGCGCCGCAGCGGCTTGGCCAGTTGCATCGCGGCGGTGACCGCCAAATCACCGTGCGCGGCTTGTTTGGGCGACTCAAAAGCGGCGGAATAAGCCGCGCCGGGCACCACCTGCTGCACGGCGGCAGACAGGGCACTGAGCAGGGCCTCTTTGGCTTGGATCATGGCGCGGGATTCTAAGGTTGGGGTGCTGCGCACCGGGGCTGGCGGACGGTTGGGGTTCAGTTGCCCCGCCCATCTGCCGACAACCTGGGTTGATCCCAAGCCCACCATGTCATCCCGCCAAGCCTTCACCACCGCCACCCCAGCCCACGCCGCCGACCCCGGCCTGCCGCAGCGCATCGGCAAATACCGCGTGCTGGCGCGGCTGGGTGAGGGTGCCACCGCCGAGGTGTTTCTGGCCGAGGACGACTTCCACCAGACCCAGGTGGCGATCAAGCGGGTGCGCGCCGCATCGCTGGGCGAAAGCCTGGAAAATCAGGTGGAGAACCACTACCGCGCGCACTTCTTTGCCGCCGAGGCCGCGCTGGCCGGCAAGCTGCAACACCCGAATGTGGTGAAAATTCTGGACGCGGTGGACGACCCGCTGCAACCGTACCTGGTGATGGAGTACGTGCCGGGCGACACGTTGCGGCGCTTTTGCCGGCCCGACGCGCTGCTGCCGCTTGACCAGATCGTCGAGATCGGCTTCAAGTGCGCGATGGCGTTGAGTTATGTGGCGCGCCAGGGGCTGATCCACCGTGATGTGAAGCCGGCCAACATCCTGGCCAGCTTGAGCAATGAGCTGGTCACCGGCATCAAGATCACCGATTTCGGCAGCGTGTTTGATCACCGCAGTGACCGCACCCAGGTGTTTCGCGTCGGCTCGCTGGCTTACATGTCGCCCGAGCAGCTGGACGGCAGCACGCTGGACACGCGCGCCGACATGTACTCACTGGCCGCCGTGCTGTACCACCTGATTGCCGGCCGGCCGCCGTTTGACGCGGGCAGCCAGGTGGCGCTGATGCACCAGATCTACCACGCCCAGGCACCCACGCTGATCGGCCAGCGCGACGGCGTGCCGCCGCGCATGGACGCCCTGCTGCGCCAGGCGCTGAGCAAGCAGCCGGCTGACCGGCCGGCCAGCTGGGAGGCGTTTGCCGCCGCCTGGTCGCAACTGGTGGCCAGCGGTGAGGTGCCGGTGGGCCGGCTGCAGGACGTGCTGGACTCAGAGCGCTTCAACCTGCTGCGCAGCCTGGAGTTTTTCAAAGGGTTTGGCGATGTTGAGCTGTGGGAGGTAGTGCACCGGGCGCAGTGGCAGCGCCACAAATACGGTGACGCGCTGTACCGCAAAGGGCAAGAGGGCCGCACCTTCCACATCATTGCCCAGGGCCGCATCGATGTGTACCGCGACGGCGTGCGGGTGGCGCAGCTGGGTGCCGGCACGTCGGTGGGCGAGATGGCCTACCTGGCGCCCAGCCCCGATTTGCGGGTGCACAGCGCCGATGTGATCGTGGCCGAGCCCGGCACCACCATCGCCTTCACGCCTGAATCGATAGAGCGGCTCAGCCCCGTCACCCGCCACCTGTTTGATGCCGCCTTCATCGGCGTGCTGGTGCGCCGGCTGCACGCCGCGCATGAGGCGCTGGCGCACCCGCGACGCATTTTGTAACGCCCGGGCGCTGCGGCCGGG
>JANMKO010000733.1:0-3115 GCA_031372085.1 Betaproteobacteria bacterium | reverse complement strand
ATCCTGGCCGCCGGCACGCCGCAGGTGCTGCTGCCCTACGACAGCGCCAACCATTTTGTGCATGCCCTCAAACAGCACAAAGGCCTGTTGGCCAGTTGGACGGCCTGGGTGGCGCCGCGCACCATGAAGCCGGCCGACGTGGCGCAGCTGGTGGGCCTGGCCGAGCCGCAATTGCGCGCGCTGAACAACATCCCCAAAGGCATGCTGGTCAAGGCCGGGTCCACCCTGCTGGTGCCGCGCAGCGCCCAGTGGCAGGCCGATGTCACGCAGCGCGTGGCCCAGGACGCGATGCTGGCGTTGGCGCCTGATCTGCCGCCGCTGCGCCGGGTCAGCTTCAAGGCCGGCAAAAAGGGTGACAGCGTGCTGGCGGTGGCGCAGCGCTACCGCGTCAGCGTGGCGCAGGTGGCGGCGTGGAACAGCACCGCTGCGGCCGCCCGCTTCAAGCCCGGGCAGGCGGTGGTGGTGATGGTGCCCAACCGGCCCAGCGTGCGCCTGGCCACCGCCAAAGACAGCCGCAGCAAGGGCGGCAGCGTGAAACGCCTGGCCCGCCCCGGGCCGACGGCCAAGACGCGCGTGGCGCAAAACTGACAGCCGGCTGGCCCGCTGAGCATTGATTGCAGGCTGCGGGTTGCCGTCGGCGCGTAGCCGGCGGGTTGGCAGCAGCATTGGGCCAGCGACGGCGCCTCAACGCCGGTCGTTCAAGGCATGGGCCAAGGTGGACAGGTCCACATACTCCAGCTCACTGCCCACCGGCACACCGCGCGCCAGGCGGGTGACGGTCAGCGGCGCCTCGTCCGCCGTGCGCAGCGCGCGCAGTGCCTGCGCCAGCACATGGGCGGTGGCCTCGCCCTCGGCCGAAAACCCGGTGGCCAGGATCACCTCTTGCACCGCGCCGTCCTGGGCCCGTTGCAGCAGGGGCATCACGCCGATGTCGGCCAGGCCCACGCCGTCCAGCGGCGACAGCCGGCCCATCAACACAAAGTACAGGCCGCGGTAGCTGCCGCTGCGCTCCATCGCCGCCTGGTCGGCGGGGGTCTCGACCACCAGCAACTGGCGTGCATCACGCGCCGGGTCTTGGCAGGTGGCGCAGAGAGCGCACTCGGTGAAGGTGTGGCAGCGCGCACAGTGCTGCACTGATTCAGCCGCCCCTTGCAATGCCTGCGCCAGGCGCTGGGCGCCGTCGCGGTCGTGTTGCAGCAGGTGGTAGGCCATGCGCTGCGCCGATTTGACGCCCACGCCGGGCAAGCGGCGCAGCGCGTCGATCAGGCGCTCAAGGCTGCTTTCAGCCACAAACGGCTAGAACGGGAACTTCATGCCGGGGATCTGCGGCATGCCGGCGCCCAGCTTGCCCATTTTCTCGGCCGTGGTGGCGTCGATGCGGCGCACCGCATCGTTGAAGGCGGCGGCCACCAGGTCTTCGAGCATGTCTTTGTCGTCGGCCAGCAGGCTGGGGTCGATGGTGACGCGCCGCACATCGTGCTTGCAGGTGATCAGCACCTTGACCAGGCCGGCGCCCGATTCACCGGTCACCTCGATGTTGGCCAGCTCGTCCTGCGCCTTCTTGAGGTTGTCCTGCATGGCCTGCGCCTGTTTCATCAGGCCGGCGAGTTGGTTTTTCATCATGGTCAGGGTGTCCTGGGGTCGCCGGGGTTGGCGGTAAGGGCTTTGATCGAGCCCGGCACGATGCGGGCGGTGCCGAACTGTGCCATCAGTTGCTGCACCGCCGGGTCGTCGTGGATGATTTGCTCGGCCTCGCGCTGGGCCTGATCTCGTGCGTGAGCATCGCGGCGGGCGATGGAGTCTTGCGGCAGGCCGGCCTGCACCACCAGTTGCACCGGCTCGCCCAGCGCGGCCTGCAACGCGGCGCCCAGTTTGGCGATCAGCGGCGCGGTGCGCAGGGTTTCACGCTCAACCGCCAGCGTCCAGCAGCGGCCGCCGCCGTCGGTGGCGCTCACGGCCAGCAGTTGGGCCTGCAGCGCCAGCTCGCGCACCATCGCGCCGACCTGGCCGGTGGCGGCCAGCGGCCGGATGATGTCGGCCCATTCGTCGCCCAGCGCCGAGGCTTGCAGCGCTGCCAGCGGGGGTTTGGCGCCGGCGGCGGGCCGGGACGGTGGCGCGGTGGACGCGGCGGATGTGTCCTGCGAAATGAGGGCGGTGTGCGCGGTCGGGCTCCAGCCGGCCTCTGGTGCCGACGCGCGCGCCAGCGCTGGCGCCAGCGGGGCCACATCGTCGGGCAGGGCGTCGTCAACCCAGGGCGGCGGCTGATCTCGGGCTAGCAGCATGCGGGGGGGAGCTGGGGGGGAGAAACGGGCGCTGACCGGCGGCGGCGCTATCAACGTCGGTGCCGGTGCCGGTGCCGGTGCCCGTGCCAACACCGGAACCGACGCCAGCGCGACGGCGGGCGTCGGGGTCGCGCCAGCGGCCGGCGTGGCCGGCGTGCCCACAACGGCCACTGGCAGCGGCGCCGGCCGGGCCGGCGCGCTGCTGCGGGCGTCACGCGGGGCCGCCACCAGCGGTGCGGCCCGGGGCGGCCCGGCCGACATCGGCAGCGCGCCGCTGGGTGTGAATGCCAGCAGCCGCAGCAACACCATCGTCAGCGCGGCGTATTCGTCGGACAGCAGGCTCAGCTCGGCCCGGCCGTGCACGACGATGCTGTACAGCAACTGGGTCTCGTCGGCCGGCAGACCCGCGGCCAGCGTGCGCGCGGCGGCGCTGTCGGGATCGGTCTCGTCCAGCGCGCCGGGCACGGCCTGGGCCACCGCCATCTGCTGCAGCAGCGCGGCCATTTCTTCGAGTGTGCCGGCGGCCGACAAGCCCAGCGCCCGCAGGCCGTCCACCGTGGCCAGCACCGCCGCGCCGTCGCGTGCGGCCAGCGCGCCCACCAGCGCGGCGGCGTGGCTGCGGTCCACCGTGCCCAGCATGCTGCGCACACCGGCTTCATCGAGCGCGCCAGCGCCGTAGGCAATCGCCTGGTCGGTGAGCGACAGCGCGTCGCGCATCGAGCCGCGCGCCGCCCGCGCCAGCAGCCGCAGTGCGCCGGCATCGGCCGCCACGCCCTCGGCCTGCACGATCTGCTGCAGATGCTGCTGCACCGTCTCGGGCGCCATCGGCCGCA
>JANMKO010000717.1:0-5629 GCA_031372085.1 Betaproteobacteria bacterium | reverse complement strand
GAGTTTGGCCAGGCCGATGTGGCCATCATCCTGGGCGCCAACGATGTGGTGAACCCTGCGGCGCACATCAAGGGCAGCGCGATCTACGGCATGCCCATTCTTGAGGCGTACAAGGCCAAGACCATCATCGTCAACAAGCGCTCGATGGCCGCCGGTTATGCCGGGCTGGACAACGAGCTGTTCTACATGGACAAGACGATGATGGTGTTTGGTGACGCCAAGAAGGTGGTGGAGGACATGGTCAAGGCGATCGAGTAGCCGCAAACAGCCGCGACCGGCATGCAACACAAAAGGGGCTTCGGCCCCTTTTGTTTTGCTCGCCCGGACGACATGCGCCACCTGCCGGGGCACTGGGAAGAATTGACCGGCGGGCGCAAAGGCCAGTTTTCTTGCCGGTTGGTCGGTGGCCAGCGGCTCATCGTCGCCCCCACACGCCAGCCACCGCCCGCCACCGCCCGCCAAGCCCGACGGCGGCATCGACTGGCGTGCCGTCGACCAAGTGAACGTACTCGGAGTGGTGGACTACCATGATTGAAAACCCGCTCCGCTACACCGCGCGCGATGTGTCGCCGCCCGGTGACACCCTGCGCGACCTGATGGAAGAACGCGCGCTCAGCCAGGCTGAGTTGGCGCGCCGCCTGGGCCGCCCCGCCCAGGCCGTGAATGAGATCGTGGCCGGCAAGAAGGAAATCACCGAAGACACCGCACTCGAACTGGAGCGTTTGCTTCAAGTGCCGGCACATTTCTGGCTGGCTCGTGAGGCGCGCTACCGCGAGTTCCTGGCGCGTGAGCGTGCAGCGTCAACCCAGAAGGCGCATTTGCCCTGGTTGCTGCGCTTCCCGATCAATGCCTTGCAAGACGCGAACGTGTTGCCTGCTGGCCGCCTGAGCACACGGTTTACCGAGCAGTGGGTAGAACCCATGCTGCGCTTTTTTGGTGTGGCGTCACCGGACGGCTGGTCGGCGCAGTACGACCCGTTGCAAGCCCAGTTCCGGCGTACCAAGCCCGCCAAGCAGACGGATGTGGCGGCCATCACCGCCTGGTTGCGCATGGGTGAGCTGGCGGCTGGCCGGCTGCCCACGGCCGCCTACGACGCCGGCACGCTGGAGGCCGCGCTGCCGGCCATGCGGGCTTTGAGCCTGCAACCCGTTGAGACTATTGCGCCGCAACTGACGCGACTGTGCGCCCAGGCGGGCGTGGCCTTGGTCTTGGTGCCGGCGCTGCCGGGCACGCATGTCACCGGCGTGGCCCGTTGGGTTGGCGGCAAACCCTTGATCCAGTTGTCACTGCTGGGCAAGTGGAATGACGGGTTTTGGTTCAGTTTTTTTCATGAGGTGGCGCATGTGCTCAAGCACCCCGCACGCGCCGTGTTTCTGGACGACGCCTCGTCTGGCGCTACCGTCGATTCACCTGTTGAGCAAGAAGCCAACCGCTTTGCCACCGACGTGCTGGTGCCCCGCACCCGGCAGGCCGAACTGAAAGCCCTGCCCGCCACCCAAGCCAGCATCGATGCCTTTGCCCGCTCGCTGGGTGTGCACCCCGGCATCGTGGTGGGCCAAATGCAGCACCAAGGCCGGCTGGGCGACAACCATGCGCTGACCCGGCTCAAGGCGCGCTACACCGTCACGGCCAGCTCAACGCAGCCAGGCCCACGCTTGACTGGCTGAACCATGATGCCGCCTTCCGCACTGCCGCCCAAGTGCCCACGCGTGTGCTGCGCCCGCACCGGGCGGGTCATGTGTTTGGTGCGGCGGCCAGCGCCGCCGCCGGGCAATCCGGGCCGTCAGGGCCCGGCAACCTGCTGATCCAGGGCGACAACCTGGACGCGCTGCAAGAAGAACGCGGCATGACGATGGCCCAGCAGATTCAGGTCGCACTGGGTTAAGCCATAGCGCCGAATGCCCTGATGCGCTGCTGCTGCGCGACGCGACGGGCGTGCCCGTCAACGCCAGCGCCAGTTACCGGGCGCTTTTTGAGGCCGGGCTGATCGGTGCAGTGGCGCTGGGCGGCCGGCCGGCCGACAAGCAGGCGGCGCGCGACAAACTGCGGCAGCGGCCCGCTGGGATACCACGCTACACAGCATTGAGCCGGTGTTGACCGGCGCCGCGGTCTTTTTGCCCGCCCGGCTGCGCCCGGCTACGCCCGGCGTTGCCCGGGATGGTGGCGCAGGGCGTGTCGCGGCTGTGGCCATTGAGCGCGGCAGGCCACAACAGCCTGGCCCTGCTGTTTGAGAAATACCGCAACATCGATCCCGATTGGGCCGACCTGGGCCTGGTCTGCCCGGCCGAGTCCAGCGGCCTGCACCGCATCGCCAGGCTGCGCAGCAGCGATTTCAAGGTCTACCGCAGCCACGGCCGCAAGCGTCTTGCGCAGCAATTGCTGGGTTGACCCCGCAGCGGGCGCGCCGCTCGCGGCCCGCCAGCAGCTCCAAATCAACCGCTGCCAATCGACCGCTGCAAATCAACCGCTGCAAATCAACCGCCGCCCATCAACGGCTGAACACCACCGGTGGCGCGTCCCGCAAGTGCCGGTACACCGTGGTGCGTGAGATGCCCAGGTTGCGCGATGCCTGGCTGACGCTGCCGCCGCAACGCGCCACTTCACGCCGCACCCGGTCGGTGGCATCTTGCTGCAGCACCGACAAGGCCCCGATCGCCCCGATCGCCCCAATCGCCCCAATCACCCCGGCGGGCGCCGCAGGCAGCAGTTGATTGATGTCGGGCCCGTCCAGCCGGCCATCCGGGCGGCCCAGCAGCGCGCGCGTCAACACCGAGCGCAACTCACGGAAGTTGCCCGGCCAGGCGTGGCGGGCCAGGCGTTGCATGGCCTCGTCAGTGAGCGTGGCGCTGGCGTCCAGCGTGGCCAGCACACTGAGCGCGGCAGCGGCAAAGTCGCGCCGCTGGCGCAGCGGCGGCAGCACCACGCACACCGTGTTCAGCCGGTACAGCAAGTCGGCGCGAAAGCGCCGCGCCGCCACCTCATCGTCCAGCGCGGCATGGGTGGCGGCCAGCAACTGCACATCCACCCGGCGCGCCGTGGTGCCGCCCACCGGCCGCACCAGCTGGTCATCCAGAAAGCGCAGCAAGCCCGCTTGCAGCGCCAGCGGCAGCTCACGCACCTCGTCCAGCAGCAGGGTGCCGCCGTCGGCGCTGGCGATCAGGCCGATGCTGCCCTCGCGCCGCGCACCGGTGAAGGCGCCGCCCACATGGCCAAACAGCTCGGCCTCGAACAGCTCGGCCGGCAGCGCGCCGCAGTTGACGGCGACAAACGCCCCGCTGCGGCCGCTGGCGCGGTGGGCATGGCGGGCCAGCAGCTCTTTGCCGCTGCCCGTCTCGCCCAGGATCAGGATCGGCGCTTGCATCCGCACGGCGGCTGCCACCAGGCAGTAGGCGTCGGCCACCGCCGGATCGTCGGCCACCTCATGCACTGCGCCGCCACCGGTGGCTGCCGGACTGGTCTCGCTGCGCCTGCGGCGCACGGGCGTGGGGGCGCCCAACGCAGGCGACAAGGCGCCCGTCACCGAGCGCGGCACGGGCGGCGCGGGCGGCGCACGGCGTCGGCCGGCCCAGTGGTTGACACAGCCGGCCACCAGCGTGCTGCCCAGCACATCACGCAGACGCATCTCGTCGCCCCGGTGCAGCCGTGCCAGCAGGTGCTCAAACGGCTCACCAAACAGCGTCTCGAAAGCGGCGCCCGGCGCAGCGTCATGGCCAGGCAGCAACTGGCGCCCGCGGGCGTTGAGCGCCAGCAACTGGCCCGACTCACTGAACGCCAACAACCCGGCGCTGAGCGTGCCCAGAAACTCGGGCCGCGGGTGCACCGCCAGCACGATGTGCGCACCCATTTGATGCGTCAGCAGGCCATTCTCGATGTGCGTGGCGGCCATCTGCACAAGCGCCTGGGTATGGCGCTGGCGCGACTCGAAAAACGACGATGCGTCGAGCACGCCGACGACGTTGCCGGCAGCATCGCGCACCGGGGCGGCGGTGCACGAGATGGCGCCCAGTTGCAAGGCGTAGTGCTCCAGCCCCGTCACCGCCACCGGCCGGCCGGCGGCCAGCGCGGTGGACAGGCCGGTGGTGCCGCACAGCGACTCGCGCCAAAAACTGCCCGGCAGGATGCCGGCGTTGGCCGCACTCAGCGCAAACCGGTTGTCGGCGTACAGGTCAAGCACCACGCCGTCCTGGTCGGCAAAAGCCAGCAAGAAGTTGCTGCCGGCAATCTGCTGGGCCAGCGTCTCCAGCTCGGCCCGCGCCAGGCGGCGCACCACCTCGGCACGCTGGCGGCGCTGTGCAAGATCGGCAGCCTCGACCACCGGGATCAGGGTGGGCGCCGCGCTGTCCAGCCCGGCCTGCATGCAGCGCACCCAACTGTCCAGAATGTCGGCCGATGGCATGCCGCCGGGCGGCATGGCAGTGCCACGGGCGCGCACGGCTTGGGCATGCGTCAACGGTTGGGGGCTTGGGTTCATGACAGTCTCCGGGCACCGATCAGCGTCGGTTTGACGGAGTAGACCCTATCAGCCCAAAAATCCCTTCGCATTTGCACTGTTTTTGCACAGTTGTCGCGGTGCAGGTTGCAGACCTGCACACCCCGGCACCGCCGGTGCCGGCGCAGCACGGGGCTGGCTCAGGGTGTACCCGGACTGGTACAGCGATTGCGTAACAACGAAGCTGTTCACCGGGGCCTGGCGCCCGGCGCACAGGCGGCACAACACCACCATCCCAACCCGAGTGAGACACGCATGAAGACATCCCCCTTGTTTGCCCTGGGCGCCCTGACCGCCGCGATGGCGCTGTTGATCGCCGGCAATGCCCACGCGCAAGCCCAGAACATCGAGAACCTGAAGCAGATGAAGGTCTCGGGCGTCGATCCCAACATGCCGCCGGTGCCGCAGGACGGCAAAAATGCCGCGCAACTGCGTGAGAACCTGAAGCGCGTCAAGCTGCCGCCCGGCTTCAAGATCGACCTGTACGCGGTGGTGCCCGATGCCCGCCACATGGCCGTGGCGCCCAGCACCAACATGCTGTTTGTCGGCACCCGCAAGAACACCGTCTGGTCGGTGACCAACCGCAACAGCGGCGATGTGGCCACCGAGGTCAAGCCGTTTGCGCCGTCGGCCAAGTTCCACGTGCCCAACGGCGTGTGCTGGACCAAGGACGGGTTTTTGGTGGTGGTCGAGCACAACCGGGTGCTCAACTTCCCGGCCGCCGAGTTTTTCTATGAAGGTGGCGACGTGGCGGTGATCGAGACGGTGCCGCAGGGCAAGCTGATCCCGGTCGAAGAAGAGTCGTACAACCACCATGCCCGCACCTGCCGCGTGGGGCCGGACGGCATGCTCTACATCACGCTGGGCCAGCCGTACAACGTGCAGCCACGCAACAAGATCGACTTGTTCAACAAGGTGGGCATCGGTGGCATCGTGCGCATGAACGCCTTTGACGGCAGCAAACGCGAGGTGTACGCCACCGGCGTGCGCAACTCGGTCGGCCTGGAGTTCAACCCCGGCGACAAGAGCCTGTGGTTCACCGACAACCAGACCGACGGCATGGGCGATCTGATCCCAGAAGGTGAAATCAACCGCGCCACCAAGGCCGGCCAGTTCTTTGGCTACCCGTGGAAGCAGGGC
>JANMKO010000711.1:0-6397 GCA_031372085.1 Betaproteobacteria bacterium | reverse complement strand
CTGGCAGCCGCGCACGGTGATTTTTGCGGGCAAGGCGGCATCGAGTTACACCACCGCCAAAAACATCATCCGGCTGATCCACGATGTGGGTGCCGTGGTCAACAGCGATGCGCGCATCGGCGACAAATTGAAGGTGGTGTTCATCCCCAACTACGGCGTCTCGGTGGCCGAGATCATCATGCCGGGGGCTGATTTGTCTGAGCAGATTTCCACCGCCGGCACCGAGGCGTCGGGCACCGGCAACATGAAGCTGGCGCTGAACGGCGCGCTGACCATCGGCACCGACGACGGCGCCAACATCGAGATCCGGCAGAACGTGGGCGACGACAACATCTTCATCTTCGGCAAGCTGGCGCATGAGGTGGCGGCGCTGCGCGCAGCAGGCTACCAGTCGCTGCGCATCTACGAGGGCGACGCGCAGCTCAAGGCGGTGCTCGACAGCATTGCCGGCGGCGCGTTCTCGCCCGACGAGCCGGCGCGCTACCGGCCGCTGATCGACGGCCTGCTGTGGGGCGGTGACCACTACCTGCTGCTGGCCGACTACCGGGCTTACGTGGCCACCCAGGCGCGGGTGGATGCGCTGTACCGCCAGCCCGAGGCGTGGGCCCGCATGGCCATCGCCAACGTGGCCGGCATGGGGCCGTTCTCAGCCGACCGCACCATCCGGGCCTATGCCCGGCAGATCTGGCGCGTCACGCCCCAGGCCTGAATCGGCCGCACCACTGCCGGCTACGATGGCCGCATGCTGAGCCACCAAGACATCGACCTGATCCGCAGCGGCCGCTGCGGTGACCCATTTGCCCTGCTGGGCCTGCACCGCGACCCCGGCGGCCAGGCCTGGGTGCGGGCATTTTTGCCCGGCGCCAGCATGGTCACCGTGATCGGCGCGGCCGACGCCCGCCAGTTGGGCACGCTGCTGCTGTGCCACGCAGATGGCGTGTTTGAGGGCCCGGTGGCGCTGGCGGCCAGCGCATCCAGCTACCGGCTGCAAATCCGCTGGCCCGATGGCGCCACGCAGATCGCTGAAGACCCCTACCGCTTTGGCCCGCTGCTGGGCGCGCTGGACGCCTGGCTGCTGGCCGAGGGCACGCATTTGCGGCCGTTTGAGGTGCTGGGCGCCAATCCGCAACAGCACGAGGGCGTCGCCGGCACCGGTTTTGCCGTCTGGGCGCCCAATGCCACACGGGTCAGCCTGGTCGGTGATTTCAACCACTGGGACGGCCGCCGCCACCCGATGCGGCTGCGCCGCGAGTGCGGCGTGTGGGAGCTGTTCATGCCCGGCGTGGCGCCGGGCGCGCACTACAAATTTGAGTTGCTCGGCCCGACGGGTGAGTTGTTGCCGCAAAAGGCCGACCCGATGGCGCGGGCGGCTGAGTTGCGCCCGGCCACCGCCAGCGTGGTGGCCGATCTGCCGCCGCCGGTGCCGCACTCGGCCGCCCGGCAGGCTGCCAATGCGCTGGGCGCGCCGATCAGCATTTACGAGGTGCACCTGGGCTCATGGCAGCGCAAGCCCGAACAAAACAACCGCTGGCTGGATTGGGATGAGCTGGCCGCCACGCTCGTCCCGTACACCAGCCGCCTGGGCTTCAGCCACATTGAGCTGCTGCCGATCAGCGAACACCCGTTTGACGGCTCCTGGGGCTACCAGCCGGTGGGGCTGTACGCGCCCACCGCCCGCTTCAGCGTGCCGGCCACCGATGCCGCGCGGGTGGGCGATCCGGCGGGCTTCAAGCGTTTTGTCGAGGCCGCGCATGCTGCCGGCCTGGGCGTGATCCTTGATTGGGTGCCGGCCCACTTCCCCACTGACGCGCACGGCCTGGCGCGGTTTGACGGCACGCACCTGTATGAATACGCCGACCCGCGCGAGGGCTACCACCCCGACTGGAACACCCTGATCCACAACCTGGGCCGCACGGAGGTGCGCAACTTCTTGATCGGCAACGCGCTGTACTGGCTAGAGCGCTACGGCGTGGACGGCCTGCGGGTGGACGCGGTGGCGTCGATGCTGTACCGCGACTACAGCCGCAAAGCCGGTGAATGGATTCCCAATGTGCACGGCGGGCGCGAGAACCTGGAGGCGATCTCATTCTTGAAACGCCTGAACGAGGTGGTGGGCAGCGAGCGGCCCGAGGCCATCACGCTGGCCGAAGAATCCACCGCCTTCCCGGCGGTGTCGCGCCCCACCTATGCCGGCGGCCTGGGCTTTCACTACAAATGGAATATGGGCTGGATGCACGACACCCTGGCCTACATGGCCCGAGACCCGATCCACCGCCGCCACCACCAAAGTGAGCTGAGCTTCGGCCTGGTCTATGCCTTCAATGAGAACTTCGTGCTGCCGCTCTCGCATGACGAGGTGGTGCACGGCAAAGGCGCCATGCTGGGCAAGATGCCGGGCGACCTGTGGCAGAAGCTTGCCAACCTGCGCGCCTATTACGGCTTCATGTGGGGCCACCCGGGCAAGAAGCTGCTGTTCATGGGCTGTGAATTTGCCCAGCTGCGGGAGTGGAACTTTGACGCCAGCCTCGATTGGCATCTGCTGGACGATCCGGCGCATGCCGGCGTGCAGCGGCTGGTGGCCGACCTGAATGCGCTGCAGCGCGCCCTGCCGGCACTGCACCAGCGTGATTTTTCGCCCGACGGCTTTGAGTGGATCAGCCACGAGGACGCCCGCCACAGCCTGCTGGCGTTTGTGCGGCATGGTGATCCCGCGACGGCGGCGGCGGCGGCGGCGGCGGCACCGGTGCTGGTGCTGTGCAACTTCACGCCCACGGTGCACACGGGGCTGCGCATCGGCGTGCCACGCGCCGGCCACTGGCTGGAGCGTCTCAACACCGACTCGGCCCACTACGGCGGCAGCAATGTGGGCACGCCACTGGGCGCGGCCCAAACCGAGGCGGTGGCCGCACACGGCCGGCCGCAGTCGATCCTGGTCAATCTGCCGCCGCTGGCCTGTGTGTTCTTCGAATGGACCGCCTGAAGTTGCCCCCCCCCGATGCGCCTTCGGCGCCTCCCCCCCAGGGGGGCGCCGCCAGTGGCCCGGCAAAGCCGGTTCCACGGCGGCCACTGGGTTGCGCCTTGTGCGCTCGCCGAGCGCTGCGTTTGCCACAGTGAAGCGGTGAGATGGACCGCCTCACCCCATTGCCCTTGTTGTTGGAAACCGGCCGGCCCTGGCCTTTGGGCGTGCACTGGGACGGCCAGGGGCTGAACATCGCGGTGGTGTCCACCTCGGCCCAGGCCATCGAGCTGTGTCTGTTCGATGCCAGTGGCAGCCGTGAGACCCACCGCGCCAGCCTGCCGGCCTGCACCCAGGATGTGTGGCACGGCTATTTGCGCGCCGACCCCCTTGGAACGCTCGGCCCGCTGGGCGGTCCTGGCCAGCTGTACGGCTTTCGGGCCCACGGCCCGTGGCGGCCCGAGCGGGGCCAGCGCTTCAACCCGCGCAAGCTGCTGCTCGACCCGTATGCCCGGCAGATCGTCGGTGAGTTCAACTGGGGCCCCGAGCACTTTGGCCATGACGGTGACCACCCGCTGCAACCCGACCCGCGTGACAACGCCGCCACCGCGCTGAAGGCCCGGGTGCCGGACGACCGGTTTGACTGGGGCGGTGACGCACCGCCGCGCATCCCCGCCGCCGACACGGTGATCTTCGAGCTGCATGTCAAAGGCTTCAGCCGGTTGAACCCGGCCGTGCCCGAGCCGCAACGCGGCACTTACGCCGGCCTGGCCCACCCCGCCAGCATCGCCCACCTGCAAGCGCTCGGCGTCACCAGCCTGTGCCTGCTGCCGGTGCACCACGCGCTGGACGAGCAGCGCCTGGTGGGCCTGGGCCTGCGCAACTACTGGGGCTACAACACCATCGGGTTTTTTTGCCCGGCGCCGCGCCTGGCCGCCAACCCGGCCGACGCCCGCAATGAGTTCCGCCGCATGGTGCAAGCGCTGCATGCCGCCGGCATCGAGGTGCTGCTGGATGTCGTGTTCAACCACACCGCCGAGAGCGACGAGCGCGGCCCCACGCTGGCCTGGCGCGGGCTGGACAACGCCGGCAGCTACCGCCTGCCGCCCGAGCACCGCGCGGGCTACGACAACCACAGCGGCTGCGGCAACACGCTGGACATCCGCCAGCCGCGTTTGCTGCAAATGGTGCTGGACAGCCTGCGCTTCTGGGTGCAAGCGATGCATGTGGACGGCTACCGGTTTGATCTGGCGCCGGTGCTGGGCCGGGGCGATGCCGGTTTTGAGCGCGACGGGCCGTTTTTCAAGGCCGTGCTGCAAGACCCGGTGCTGTCGCGCCTGCTGGCCGACGGCAAATTGATCGCCGAGCCCTGGGACATCGGACCCGGTGGCTACCAGGCGGGCAATTTCCCGCGCGGCTGGCTGGAGTGGAATGACGGCTTTCGCGACACGATGCGGGCCTTCTGGCTGGGTGGTGCGGTCACGCGCGGGCAATTTGCGCAGGCCCTCGCCGGCTCATCGCAGCGGCTGCAGGCCCGGCGGCGCGGGCCCACCGAGTCGGTCAACTACATCATTTCGCACGACGGCTTCACCTTGCGTGATCTGGTCAGCCACGACTTCCGCCACAACGACGCCAACGGCGAGCAAAACCGCGACGGCCATGGCCACAACCTGGGCTGGAACTGCGGCATCGAGGGCCCGACCGACGACCCCGAGGTGCTGCACCTGCGCGGCCGGCTGCAGCGCGCGCTGCTGGCCACCCTGCTGCTGAGCCAGGGCACGCCGATGCTGGCGGCCGGCGACGAGATCGGCCACACCCAGCACGGCAACAACACCCCGTCCTGTCAAGACACCGCCATCACCTGGATCGACTGGTCGGCGGCCGATGCACCGCTGCTGGCCTTCACCGCCCGGCTGCTGGCCTTGCGGCGGCAGTGGCTGCCGCTGCGCGACCACTGGTACACCGGTTTGACCGACGCGCAGGGCGTGGCCGATCTCACCTGGCTGCGGCGCGGCGGCGGCACGCTCGGTGATTGGGACTGGAC
This sequence comes from Betaproteobacteria bacterium, assembly GCA_031372085.1. GTDB lineage: Bacteria > Pseudomonadota > Gammaproteobacteria > Burkholderiales > Burkholderiaceae_C > Pseudaquabacterium. Next base: position 1,397 of record JANMKO010000711.1, on the reverse strand, counting down.
GCAGTCGGCCTCACGCGTGCTGGGCGCGCTGATCGGCGCGCCAGGCCGGCAACCCGGGCTGGCGGCGCAGGCGCTGCTGCTGCTGTTCAATGCCGAGCCGGCGGACACGAACTTCAAATTGCCGCCGGGGGATTGGCGGGTGTTGCTCGATTCGGCAGATGGCCAGCTGGCAGAACCCGGCGCGATGCCCCCTGTCGAGCCCCCCGGTTTGCGCGCCACCCCGGTCTGGCACAGCGGCCACTTCCTGCTGCGCAGCCGAAGCGTCGCCGTGCTGGCCCAGACCTGCCCTGCCCCCGCCGCCGCTCGCGCCCCTCCACCCGCCCGCCTCACCGGATGATCCCCATGCGATTGCCACGCGCCAGCGGCGTCTTGCTGCACCCCACCTCATTGCCCGGCCCGCACGGCAGCGGTGACCTCGGCCCGGCCGCCCACCACTTTGTCGATTGGCTGGCCAACGCCGGCCAGACGCTGTGGCAGATGCTGCCGCTGGGCGGCATCGGCCCCGGCAACTCACCGTACATGAGCAGCTCGGCCTTCGCCGGCAACCTGCTGTTGATCGACCTGGCCGACTTGCAGCAGCGCGGCTGGCTGGGTGCGCAGGCGCTGGACCACCCCCCCGCCGCCGATCCCCATCGGCTGGATTTCGCCACCGTCTACCCCTGGCGCATGCAGCGCCTGGCCGACGCCGCAGCGGCCTTTGCCAGCGGCGCCAGCGCCACCGACCAGCACGACTTTGACGCCTTCTGCGCCGCCCAGGCCGACTGGCTGGCCGATTACGCGCTGTTCATGGCGCTGTGTGAGCACACCGGCGGGGCCGACTGGTGCGCCTGGCCGCCCGGCCTGGCCAGCCGCCAACCCGCTGCGCTGGCCCAGGCGGCGGGCCAGCACGCCAGCCGGACGCACTTCTTCCAGTTTTGCCAGTGGTGCTTCTTCTGCCAGTGGGCGCGGCTGCGTGCCCATGCCCACAGTCGGGGCGTGCGGCTGATCGGCGACGCGCCGATCTTCATCGCCTACCAGAGCGCCGAGGTCTGGGCGCGCCAAGACCTGTTTGAGCTGGGCCCCACCGGCCGCCCCACCGTGGTGGCGGGCGTGCCGCCCGACTACTTCAGCGCCACCGGCCAGCGCTGGGGCAACCCGCAGTACCGCTGGCCGGCCCATGCCGCCGAGGGCTATGCCTGGTGGGTGCAGCGGGTGCGGCGCACGCTGGCGCTGGTGGACATCGTGCGCATCGACCACTTTCGCGGCTTTGCTGACTACTGGGAGATCCAGGCCGATGAGCCCACCGCCGTCAACGGCCGCTGGCTGCCGGGCCCGGGTGTAGCGCTGTTTGAGGCCATCACCCAGGCGCTGGGGCCGGTGCCGCTGATCGCCGAAGACCTGGGCCAGCTCTCACCGGC
>JANMKO010000631.1:0-3327 GCA_031372085.1 Betaproteobacteria bacterium | reverse complement strand
GCCAAGGCGGCGCTCGAATTGTTTGTGCAGGTGGCAAAAGAACGCCAAGCCGCCAAAACCCTGACCAATTTCAGCGATTGGGCCAGCCGCTGCGCCGAGCGCAAGACGCTGATGCACCGCAAGACCCATTTCACCGAGACGCCGATCAAGCCGCTGCGGGTGTATGAAGAGATGAACAAGGTGTTCCCGCGCGACACGGTCTATGTCACCACCATCGGCCTGAGCCAGATCGCCGGTGCGCAGTTTTTGCATGTCTATGGCCCGCGCCAGTGGATCAACTGCGGCCAGGCCGGCCCGCTGGGCTGGACGATCCCCGCCGCACTCGGCGTGGTGGCGGCCGACCCCACGCGCACGGTGGTGGGGCTGTCGGGCGACTACGACTTTCAGTTCATGATCGAAGAGCTGGCGGTGGGCGCGCAGTTTCGCCTGCCGTATGTGCAGGTGCTGGTGAACAACAGCTACCTGGGGCTGATCCGGCAAAGCCAGCGCGGCTTCGAGATGGATTACTGCGTGCAGCTGGCTTTCGAGAACCAGAATGTGGACGACGCCCAGCTCAAGAGCTACGGCGTCGATCACCAGGCGGTGGTGCAGGGTTTGGGCTGCAAATCACTGCGCGTGACCGACCCCGAGAAACTCAGCGCGGCGCTGGTGCAGGCCCAGGCGATGGCCAAAGAATTCAAGGTGCCGGTGGTGGTGGAGGTGATTTTGGAGAAAGTGACCAACATCGCGATGGGCACCGAGATCGACAAGGTCAATGAGTTTGAAGATATCGACTGCCGTCACCCGGAAGGCCGGCAAGGGCTGGAGATGGCGGGTTTGCTGGAATAAAGCCGGGCAATCCGTCAAGCGCGTGCCAAACACGCGCTGTACGTCCACCAGACACGCGCCACCCCCCACGCCCCCCACGCGCCACCCACGCGCCATCCACCAAGAGACCCACCATGCCCAAGTTTGCCGCCAACCTGTCGATGTTGTTCACCGAGCTGCCGTTTCTCGACCGATTCGAGGCCGCCGCCCAGGCCGGTTTTGAGGCGGTGGAGTTTTTGTTCCCGTATGCCTGGGAGCCCGAGTTGATCCAGCAGCGGCTGCACGCGCACGGCCTGCAACTGGTGCTGCACAACCTTCCAGCCGGCAACTTCGACGCCGGTGAGCGCGGCATCGCCTGCCACCCCGACCGGGTGGACGAGTTCCGCGCCGGGGTGGCCCAGGCACTGCGCTATGCCCAGGTGCTGGGTGTGCCGCAGCTCAATTGCCTGGCCGGCATCGCGCCGGCCGGCGTGCCGGACGCCGTGCTGCACCAAACCCTGGTCGGCAACCTGGCCTACGCCGCTGCGGCGCTGGGCGGCGCCGGGCGCAAGCTGCTGATCGAGCCGATCAACACCTTCGACATACCGGGGTTTTATGTCAACCGCACCGCGCAGGCGGCCGCCATCCTGGCGGAGGTGGGTGCTGACAACGGCTACATCCAGTACGACATCTACCATGCCCAGCGCATGGAAGGTGAGCTGGCTGGCACGCTGCAAAAGTACCTGCCGCACATCGCCCACATCCAGCTGGCCGACAACCCGGGGCGGCATGAGCCCGGCAGCGGTGAGATCAACTACCCGTTCTTGTTCAAACACCTCGATCAGATCGGCTACACCGGCTGGATCGGCTGCGAGTACAAGCCCACCACCAGCACGCAGGCGGGGCTGGGCTGGCGCCAGCGGTTGGTGGTTTGACGCCGGTGCTTTGATGCCCATGGTTTGAAGAACGCCGCTTCCCGCAACCTGCCCCATTTTTAGGATTCAGCATGGCCACAGACCCCCTCAAGATCGGCTTCATCGGCCTCGGCACCATGGGCGCTCCGATGGCCGGCCAGCTCATCAAAGCCGGCCACACGCTGTTTGTGCACACCCGCAGCCAGCTGCCCGCATCGATTGCCAGCAGCAGCGCCACAAATTGCCCCAGTGCCCGCAGCGTGGCCGAGCAGGCCGACACCGTGATCCTGATGCTGCCCGACACGCCCGATGTTGAGGCGGTGCTGTTGGCTGAGGCCGGCATTGCCGCCGGCCTGAGCCCGGGCAAGACGGTGATCGACATGAGCTCGATCTCGCCCATCGCCACCAAAGAATTTGCCAAAAAGATCAACGCCCTGGGCTGTGATTACCTGGACGCGCCGGTGTCGGGCGGCGAGGTGGGCGCCAAAAACGCCACGCTGTCCATCATGGTGGGCGGGCCCGAGTTGGCCTTCAACCGGCTGCTGCCGCTGTTGCAGTTGATGGGCAAGAACATCACGCTGGTGGGCGGCAACGGCGACGGCCAGACCGCCAAGGTGGCGAACCAGATCATCGTGGCCCTCAACATCGAGGCGGTGGCCGAGGCTTTGTTGTTTGCCGCCAAAGCCGGCGCTGATCCGGCGCGGGTGCGGCAAGCGCTGATGGGCGGTTTTGCGTCCAGCAAGATTCTGGAGGTGCACGGTGAGCGCATGGTCAAGCGCACGTTTGACCCCGGATTCCGCATCGAGCTGCACCAGAAAGACCTGAACCTGGCGCTGTCCAGCGCCCGGGCGCTGGGCGTCTGTCTGCCCAACACCGCCACCGCGCAAGAATTGTTCAATTCCTGCGCGGCGCATGGCGGCAAGGCCTGGGACCACTCAGCAATGGTCAAGGCGCTGGAGAACCTGGCCAACTTTGAGATCGGCCAGACGAATTGATTTCACGCCCTCCACTTCGCCGCTTGCAAGCGGCTCAGATTCGCCAGGCGAGCGGCAGTCCGCAGGGACTGCCGCCCGTCCGGGCTCATCCCCCTGCCAGAGGGAGGGTTGGGGTGGGGGTGCGGCGTTGCAGTCTCCGGCAACCAGGCAACCTGACCCCCATCCCAACCTTCCCCCTTGGAAGGGGAAAGGAGCAAGACCCCATGCCCAGCCAACAATCGCAACTGCTGCGCCGCCTGTTTGACGGGGCCATCGCCAGCGCCCAACCCGCGCTGTGCGTGCCGCCGCACCTGCCGCCGCCGCCAGCCGGCCGGCTGATCGTCATCGGCGCCGGCAAGGCATCGGCGGCCATGGCCCGGGCGGTGGAAGACCACTGGCCTGGGCCCCTGTCGGGCCTGGTGGTCACCCGCTACGGCTACGGCGTGCCCTGCCAGCGCATCGAGATCATCGAGGCCGCCCACCCGGTGCCCGACGCCGCTGGCCAGCGGGCCGCGCAACGCCTGCTTGATCGGGTGCAGGGTTTGACGGCAGACGACCTGGTGCTGTGCCTGATCTCGGGCGGCGGCTCGTCACTGCTGCCGCTGCCCGCGCCCGGCTTGACGCTGGACGACAAACAGGGCATCAGCCGCGCG
>JANMKO010000622.1:0-1773 GCA_031372085.1 Betaproteobacteria bacterium | reverse complement strand
GGCTAACCCGGCCGCTGATGCCCTGACGGCCCGCCGTGGGCGCCGGTCTGTGTTACCGCAACAATGCGCTTGCCATGACAGCCACCACCGCCCCGCCACCGCCCGTCGCCCACGCCAGACCGTCACCCGGGCCGCTGGTGGGCCTCAAGCGGCTGAAACTCGGCCCGCTGATCGCCGGCCCGTTTGCCGGCAAGACGTTGGCCGATTTTGGCGCCGAGGTGATCAAGATCGAGCCGCCCGGTGCCGGCGATCCGCTGCGCAAATGGCGTTTGCTGCACAACGGCACCAGCGTGTGGTGGCAGGTGCAAAGCCGCAACAAGCAAAGCGTGGTGCTTGATCTGCGCACCGAGCCCGGCCGGGCCGACGCCCGCCGGCTGGCGGGCGAGGCCGATGTGCTGATCGAGAACTTCAAGCCCGGCACACTTGAAAAGTGGGGCCTGGGCTACGACACCCTGGCCGCTGCCAACCCGGGCCTGGTGATGCTGCGCATCAGCGGCTACGGCCAGACCGGCCCCTACCGCGACTTGCCGGGTTTTGCGGTGGTGGCCGAGGCGATGGGCGGCCTGCGCCACCTGATGGGTGAGCTGGGCCGCGTGCCGGTGCGCGCCGGCATCAGCCTGGGCGACACGCTGGCCGCGCTGCACGGCGTGATCGGCGTGCTTTTGGCGCTGCAAGCCAGAACCGCCAGCATCAGCGCAGCGGCACCCAAAGGACGCGGCCAGGTGGTGGACGTGGCCCTGTACGAGGCGGTCTTCAACTGCATGGAAAGCCTGTTGCCCGAGTACAGCGCCTTTGGCACGGTACGCCAGCCGGCCGGCTCGGCCTTGCCCGGCATCGCACCCAGCAACGCCTACCGCTGCGCTGACGGCCAGGTGGTGATCGGCGGCAATGGCGACAGCATCTTCAAGCGGCTGATGATGGCCGTCGGCCGCGATGACCTGGCACAAGACCCGGGGCTGGGCAACAACGCCCAGCGCGCCGGGCGGGTGGATGAGCTGGACGCCGCCATCACCGCCTGGACGGTGCAGCGCCCGGTGGCCCAGGTGGTGGCCACCTTGCAGGCGGTGAGCGTGCCGGTGGGCCGCATCTACACCGTGGCCGATCTGGCGGCTGACCCGCACTACCTGGCGCGCGGCATGATCGAGCAGATCACCACGGCCGACGGCCTGCAACTGGCGCTGCCCGGCATCGTGCCCAAACTCAGCGCCACGCCGGGCGCCATGCACAGCCCGGCGCCCTCGTTGGGGCAGCACACCACGTTGGTGCTGGACGCCCTGCGGCGCGGTGCCGGCCAGCGCGGGCCGGGGCCCGCCCGATGAGCCTGTCTCGACACCTGGCCGGGCTGCGCGCGCGGTTTGACGGCCTGGCCCTGCGGCCTCCGGCAGCGCCGGCATCGGTGGCGGCGGCCACAGCGGCCCAGGCCGTCGGCGGGGCTGAAACCGTCGAAACGCCCGCAAACGCCGCTGCCGCCGCAGTCGCCGCTGCCGCCGACATCGCCGCTGTCACCCACATCGCCGACATCACCAACATCACCAACCCGGCAGCAGCGGCGGCACTGCAAGCCTGGTGCTGGCAGGGCGCCGGCCCCGGCCACAGCGCGCCGTGGCAGCCCGGCGCCCGGCCCAAAGTGGCGCAGCGCCTGGCGGTGGCCGCGCTGCGCGGGCCCGATGCGGCGGCCACCACCGCCTGGGCCAACGCCTTTGCGCGCCAGATCGACGGCAGCACCCGGCTTGACGCGCTGCCCGGCGCGCCCGCCCGGCTGGCGTTGCGCCT
>JANMKO010000611.1:0-2604 GCA_031372085.1 Betaproteobacteria bacterium | reverse complement strand
TTGCTGACCTTGTCTTCCAGCGTGGCGCGGTTGAAAGGCTTGACGACATAGCCCGCCGCACCGCTTTGCGCGGCCAGCAGGATGTCCTCTTTGCGCGCCTCGGCGGTGACCATCAGCACGGGGATGTGCTTCAGGCTGTCTTGCCCCTTCACCGCTTTGAGCAGGTCAAAGCCGTTCATGTTGGGCATGTTGATGTCGCTGACGACAAAGTCGTAGCGGCTGGTCTTGAGCATCTGCAACGCCACGGCGCCGTCTTCGGCTTCGTCCACGTTGGCGCAGCCCATTTCCTTGAGCAGCGCGCGCACGATGCGCCGCATGGTGACAAAGTCATCGACGATCAGGAATTTGAGGTCGGACAGGTTGCTCATGGCAGTCCTTGGGGCTGGCGTGCGAGAGGGTGCGTCGGCTGGGCCGGGTGGCGTGACAACGCCGGTGGCAGGTCTATCGGCCGGACCGCGCGGTACTTGAGACGAACGCCGGCTTGTCGGGCCGGATCGACGGCTCGCTGCTGGCGCCGTTGGCATCGGGCTTGGGGGCCGGCTCTACCCGGTCAGCGGTGGGCCGGTAAAACCGGTCTTCGGCGTCGCGGTTCATCACAATGATGCTGATGCGGCGGTTTTGCGGCTCGGCCGGCTCATTTCGGTTGAAGGGCTGGCTGCTGGCCAGGCCCAGCACGCGCAGCACCCGCTCTTCTGTCAGGCCACCGGCCACCAGCTCACGCCGCGACGCATTGGCCCGGTCGGCGCTCAACTCCCAGTTGCTGTAACCCCGGTCACCGCCCGGAAAGGGTGTGGCGTCGGTGTGGCCCTCCAGCGTCAGCCGGTTGGGCACCTCCACCAGCACGCTGCCGATGGCGCGCAGCAGATCGCGCATGTGCGGTTTGACGACCGCGCTGCCGCTGTCAAACATCGGCCGGCTCAGCGCATCGACGATCTGGATGCGCAGGCCGTCGCGTGTCATGTCCAGCTTGATCTGCGCGGCAAATTGCGCCAGCTTGGGGTTGTTCTTGAGCTCGGCCTCCACCTGCTCGCTCAGCTCTTGCAGCTTGGTGGCCTCGGCCACCCGCTGCTCATGGCGCAGCGCCTGCAGGTTGATGGTGCTGCGCGGTGCCTCCACATCACCCCGCTTGACCTGGCCGCCCGAGCGTGTCAGGTCTTGGCCGCCGCCCTTGAGCACCGACGATGAATCGCCCGAGCCCGAGCCGCCGTTCAGCAGCGCCACTTTGAGCGGGCTTTGAAAGTAGTCGGCAATGCCCTTCTTGTCGCCCTCGGACGTGCTGCCCAGCAGCCACATCAGCAAGAAAAACGCCATCATCGCGGTGACAAAGTCAGCGTAGGCGATCTTCCAGGCGCCACCGTGCACCGCATGGCCGCCCTTCTTGACCCGCTTGATGATGATCGGTTGCAGCTTTTTTGCGTCACCGGCCATTTATTGACCCCCCCCCGAAGCGCCTACGGCGTCCTTGCAGGCCGCGCAGGGCCAGAGGCCCTGCCCTTCGGCAGGCATAATCGGCAAGCCGTTTGTGTCCGGCCTCAGCCCCCCCAGGGGGGCCGAGCCAGTGGCCCGGCAAAGCCGGTTCCACGGCGTCTGCTTGACCCATCTCGCCGTTCGATCAGTGACACAGTTCATCATTTCTTCTTCACGTGGGCTTCCAGCTCGGTAAAGCTGGGGCGGTCACCCGAGAACAGCACCTTGCGGCCAAACTCGATGGCCACCTGCGGCGCATAACCCTGCATCGACGCGAGCAACGTGGTCTTGATGCACTGGAACTCTTTGCCGGCGTCCTCTACCTTCTGCTCCAGCAGGCCGCCCAGCGGCTCGACAAAGCCGTAGGCCAGCAAGATGCCGAGAAAGGTGCCCACCAGGGCCGACGCGATCATGCCGCCCAGGATGGCCGGGGCCTGGCCCACCGAGCCCATCGTGTTCACCACCCCCAGCACGGCGGCCACGATGCCGAAGGCCGGCAGGCCCCCGGCCAGGCGGCCGATGGCGGCCACGGCGGCATGCTCTTCCTGGTGGTGGGTCTCGATCTCGCTGTCCATCAGGCTTTCGATCTCGTGGGCGTTCAAATTGCCCGAGACCATCATGCGCAGGTAGTCGGTGATGAACTCGCAGACATGGTGGTCGCTGCCGACCACCGGGTACTTCTGGAACAGCGGTGAGCTGTGCGGGTCTTCCACGTCCTTCTCGATCGACATCAGCCCCTCTTTGCGGGCTTTTTGCAGGATGTCGAACATCAGCGCCAGCAGCTCCAGGTAGCGCGTCTTGCTGAACTTGCTGCCCTTGAAGCACTGGCCCAGGCCCTTGATCGAGGCCTTGACCACCTTCATCTGGTTGTTGGCCAGAAACGCGCCCATGGCCGCGCCGAAGATGGTGATCATCTCGAACGGCAATGCCTTCAACACCACCTGGATGTTGCCGCCGTGGAAGATGTACACGCCGAAGATGCAAACCATGGCCAGAAGCCAGCCAACGATGACAAACATGGTGTGGTGGGGTTGCTTGGGTCAGCGCCGGCCCGGTTGGGCTGGCTTGTTGAGGGGGTTATCGGCCGGCACGGGGGCGGATTGAGCCGCTTGTTGCACTGCGGCATCCATCGCCGTC
>JANMKO010000609.1:0-2064 GCA_031372085.1 Betaproteobacteria bacterium | reverse complement strand
TCGGTGCTGAACGACGCCAGGCCGTCCAGCTCACGGCTGACCTGGCGGGCGTTGCGCGCCACCTCGCTCATGCCCTTCTTGTGATCGTCCAGCTCTTCGAGCGTGATCATCGGCAAGAAGACGTCATGCTCTTCAAACCGGAACAGGCTCATCGGGTCGTGCATCAGCACATTGGTGTCGAGCACAAACAGCTTGGCCGGGCCCGTGCCGCGCGGTGATCGCACGCGGGCCTTGGGGGCCGACGTCGGGGCATTGGCCAGCGTGGGCAGTTTGCCCGGCATGCCGGATGTCGGCAGTGCGGCGCTGCGGCCGGTGGTGGCCGGTGCGGCCGCCGGCGCCAGCACCCGGGTGCCGGGCCGGGCCGCCGGCAGCTTGGGCGCCGCCAGCGCGGCGCCGCCGTCATACAACTCGGGGCCGGCGCCGGTGGCGGGCTCCGCACGCGGCTTGCCGCCAGAGCGGCCGGGGCGCGGCGCGGCTTGCACTTCAAAATCAGTCTGCGACAGGATGGCGGCTTTGCGGGTAGGCGGCTTGGGCAGTGGCATGGGGTGTCGGGTTCGGGCGTGAGGGAATGAAAACAGCAGAGGGTGCGCTGGAAAGCAAAAAAGCCGCACAGGCAACTGGGCGGCTTTTCAGGGCGGACGGGTGGGGCGACTCAACGGGCAACTCAAAATCATGCGCCGATTATGCCCAGGCCCGGCCAGGCAGCCGTGACGGCGGCGTGACGGTATGTGCCGGCTCGCACACTGGCGCAGCGGCGCAGGATCAGTCGGCTTTGTTGAAAGCCTTGACCGCGTTCAGCACTTCTTCGACATGGCCGGCCACCTTGATGCCGCGCCACTCGGCGCGCAGCACACCGCTGGCATCGATCAGAAACGTGCTGCGCTCGATGCCCTTGACCTTCTTGCCGTACATGATCTTGTTTTTGACCACGCCAAACATGTGGCACAGTTTTTCTTCGGTGTCGGCAATCAGCTCGTAAGGCAGCTCAAGGTTCTGGCGGAATTTTTCATGCGACGCCATGTTGTCGCGCGAGACGCCAAACACCACTGCGCCGGCCTTCAGAAACTCAGCGTGCATGTCACGAAACTGCATCGCCTCGGTGGTGCAGCCGGGGGTGTGGTCCTTCGGGTAGAAGTACAGCACCACGGCACGGCCGGCAAAGGCCTGCGGGGTGAACTTCACGCCACTGGTGGCAAGGGCTTCAAACTCGGGCAGGTTTTTATTGAGCACAGGCGTCATGAGCGGGCCAATTCAGGCAGTCGGGCAAAACGGGAGGTCTGACGGGGCGGCCCCTTCGGGCATAACCCGAGATTATAAAGTTACACCGCCCGCCGCTGACGCTGGCGCGCTCAGGGTATCCCTGCTTTGTGCGCTGATGCCGGTGTGAGCAGCAAGGCCGCCACGGCCGACCGGCCCTCGCTCACCAGCACGTTGTAAGTGCGGCAGGCGGCCGGCGTGTCCATTGTCTCGACGCCGATGCGCTGGTCGATCAGTGCCCGCATCAGCGCTGGCGAGACAAACTGGTGGCGCGTCCCGCTGCCAAAAATCACCAGCTCGGGCTTGAGCGCCAGCAGGGCTTCAAAGTCAGCCGGGGTCAAATCGCCGGGCTGCGCCGGTGCCCAGGGCAGCACGGTGCCTTGCCAGGGCACCAGCAGGCTGTGGCCAAAACGGCTGCCACCCACCCACAGTGCGTCGGCATCGTGGCGGGTGATGACATTGGTGCCGGCCAGTTGATCGGGCTGGAATTTCATGCGCTTGGCGGCCTGAGTAATGGGCGGGCGGTCAGCGGCTTCAAGCCGGTGCATCGGCCTGGTAAACCCGCTGCTGCCCGCAGACTAAAATTGTAGGCTTTGCGGCCACTTCATCATTCGCCACGCCGGCAATGCCGTCTCGCCAGGAGCCCTTTGTGCCCAATTCCGTGTTGCCACCTGGGCTCAGGCCCGTCGCCAAGTCGTCCAAGCTGGCCAACGTCTGCTACGACATCCGCGGCCCGGTGCTGGACAAAGCGCGCCAGATGGAGGACGAAGGCCACAAGATCATCAAGTTGAACATCGGCAACATCGC
>JANMKO010000551.1:0-2445 GCA_031372085.1 Betaproteobacteria bacterium | reverse complement strand
GTGTCTGCGCCAACGTCAACGTCAACGTCAACGTCAACGTCAACGTCAACGTCAACGTCAACGTCAACGTCTGCGACGGGGCGGGGGCTGACGGGCGACATCAAATGCATCTCCAGTCAGTAGCAAGCGCCGTTCCGATGCGGCTGGCGGGCGTGCGGCGGGCGTGCGCAGGGCATGCGGCGGGTGTGCGGAGGTCATGCGGAGGTCATGCGGAGGTCATGCGGAGGTCATGCGGAGGTCATGCGGAGGCCATGCGGCGGGTGCACGGCGGCCAAATCGGCGGCGCGCCAGCCGCTGCTGGTCCGCCGTGTACCGGCCCGGGGACACTCTGTCAGCGCAATCCGCCCGTGGCCGGCAGCGCCGCAGCCGCCGCTGCGGCCGCCGCCCGCCAGGCGCCGGGCGCGCTGCCCGTCCATTTGCGGAAGGCGCGGTAAAACGTGCTGGCATCGTTGAAGCCCAGCCGGTCGGCAATCTCGACCACGCTGAGCCGGCCCTCGGTCAAATGGCGCAGTGCCAGATCACGCCGCACCGCGTCTTTCAGCTGGCCCCAGCCGGCACCCTCGTCGTCCAGCCGGCGGCGCAGCGTGGCCGGTGACAAACCCAGCGCCACACCCAGCCGCGCCAGCGTGGGCGCGGCATCGCCCCGGTCGAGCGCGTCGCGGCACAGCCGGCGCGCCCGGTCACTGACGCCGCTGACGCCGCCCACGCCCACCTGCTTGAGAAACACCGATTGCGGCGCCTGGTGCAAAAAGGCGCGCAAACCGGCGGGCGTCACCGTCACCGCGCCGTGCAGCAGCCGGGCATCAAAATGCAGGGCCGTGGCCGGTGCATCAAAGCGCAGCAGCGGCGAGAACATGCGCCGATATTCATCGGCATGCGGCGGCGGCGGATGGGCCCAGTCCAGCCGGGCCAGCGGCACCCGCCGCCCGGCCAGCCAGCACAGCAGGCCGTGCAGCATCACCAGCAGGGTTTCGTCGGCAAAGCGGCGCGCATCCAGCGCATCGGCGTCCTGGGCATCGATGGCCAGCGCGCCGGCCGCGATGCGGTTGTTGATGACCATGCTGGCCGTGCCGCCGGCCACCCGCAACGCCGCGCTGATGTCGTCAAAAAACAGCTCGAAGCCGCGCAGCGCCAGCCGCAACGCCGCGCCCACCGTGGGCTGGCCGGCCAGCGCGTGGCACAGCATGGCAAAGCTGCCCACCTTCATGCGGCGCGCGTCGAGCCCAAAAAACTCATCGTCCAGCCGCTGCGCCACGGCCAGCCAGAGCCGGGCAAAGGCCGCCGCCGGCACTCGGGCATCGGCCTGTTGCAGGCAGCCGGGCGCGATGCCGGCATCGGCCAGCGCGGCCAGCCGCTGCGCGCTGCCCAGCGCCCGCACGGCGCTGCGCACAAAGGCGATCGACACCGTGGGCGCGGCGGGCTGGATGGGCATGGCAGCGGGCATGACAGCGGGCAAAGCGGCGGACATGCCATCGGGCATGCCAGCGGGCAAAGCGGCCGGCACGGCGTTGGGAGCAGCGGCATTGCGATCAGCGGCGTTGGGATCAGCGGCATTGGCCATCGCCGGATTCTGGCAAATCGTGTCACCCCGCTGCGCGTTCGCGCCAGCGGGCGGCCGCGCCAGCGGGTCTAGACTGGCCATCACCGCCAGCAGGCACGGCCCTGCCTGCCGATGCCCGCGCCCCAGCCGCCCCAGGAGACGCAAAAATGACCGATCTGTCCGCCGACTACCAGGCGCTGGCCCACTACCGGCCCACGCACAAGGTGCGCTTTGTCACCGCCGCCAGCCTGTTTGACGGCCACGACGCGGCCATCAACATCATGCGGCGCATCCTGCAAGGCATGGGCTGCGAGGTGATCCACCTGGGCCACAACCGGTCGGTGGACGAGGTGGTGACGGCCGCGCTGCAAGAAGACGTGCAGGGCATTGCCGTCAGCAGCTACCAGGGCGGCCACAACGAGTACTTCGGCTACATGGTCGAGCTGCTCAAGGCCCGGGGCGGTGCGCACATCCAGGTGTTTGGCGGCGGCGGCGGCGTCATCGTGCCGGCCGAGATCCGCGCGCTGGCGGCGCAGGGCGTGCGCATCTTCAGCCCCGAGGACGGCCAGCGCATGGGCCTGGCCGGCATGATCGGCGAGATGGTGATGCGCGCCGACCGCGATCTGTCGGGGTTTGCACCCGCCTCACTCGATTTGCTGCGGGGCCACACCGAACCCGCCTGGCGCGCGCTGGCGCAAATGATCACCGCGCTGGAGAACAAAACCGTCGATGCCGGCCGTCTGGCCGAGTTGCATGCCGCCGCAGTGGCATCGAAGACGCCCGTGCTGGGCATCACCGGCACCGGCGGCGCCGGCAAATCCAGCTTGACCGATGAGTTGATCCGCCGCCTGCGGCTGGACCAGGACGACGCGCTGCGCATCGCCGTCATCAGCATCGACCCATCG
>JANMKO010000537.1:0-5408 GCA_031372085.1 Betaproteobacteria bacterium | reverse complement strand
TCACCGAGGCCGCCTTGCTGGCCACCGCCGCCGGTGAGGTGTGGGTGCCCGCGCTGTGGCTGCTGGAGATGGGCAATCTGCTGCTCAGCGCCCAGCGGCGCCAGCGCATCGACAGTGCCAAGCGCCAGCAGCTGGCCACTGCCTGCGACGCGCTGCGGCTGCACATCGACCGCCAGCCGGTGGCCATCACGGCCCTGGACACGCTGGCCGCCCGCCACCAGCTCACCACCTGCGACGCCGCCTACCTAGAGCTGGCCCTGCGCCGGGGCCTGCCGCTGGCCACCTTCGACACCGCCCTGCTGGCGGCGATGGCGCTGGCGGGCGTGGCGGCGCCCGATCTGCCGCGCTGAGTTTGCGCCCCGGCGCGCTGAGCTGGGCGGTGGCGGCGCGGTGCTGGCGCGCGACAACAGCCGCTGCTGGATCGACTGACCCCACCGCCGCTGCCCACGCCAAAGCCGGCACCCGGGCAGCCCGGCTGGGATACTGGGCGGGCGCGCCGCACCAGGCCTTTCCGGGCCCGGGCAATCTGCGCGCAGCCGAGGACGGTGCGCATGTCTTTGTACCCGCCAAAATTCGCGTCGCTTGCCGATCAGCCTGCCAGGCCGATGCGGCGGTTGCGGCTGGCGTGGCCGGCGCTGCTGTGCCTGGCCACCGCCTGCGGCACGCCACCGCCGCGCCCCGGGCAAACCGAGCCCGAACTGCTGGCCCAGCTGGGCCCGGCCACCGGCCGCTACCCGCTGGCCGGTGGTGCCCAGCGGCTGGAATTTGCCCGTGGCCCGGCCGGCCGGGTGACCTGGATGGTCGATATCGACGCCGCCGGCCGGGTGCAACGCAGTGAGCAAGTGCTGGACGCCGAGCACTTTGCCCAGGTGCTGCCCGGCATGCCGGCCGATGATTTGCTGCGCCTGCTGGGCCGCCCGGCCGCCCGGCAGGGCGAATGGCAGCAGCGTGAAACCTGGTCGTGGCGCTATGAAACCAACGATTGCCTGTGGTTTCGCGTCACGCTGGGCGCTGACCGGCGGGTGCAAAACGGCGGGGCCCACATGACCGACCCGGCCTGCGACACCAACGCCGGGTCTGACCGGCAATGAGCGCAGCATGCCGCTGACCCACTGCGGCATCGCCCATCGCAACCCGGTCAACCGCGCGCGCCTTGACGCTGCTGCACGGCTCACTTCAGCCGCCGGCTTTGACCCTCCCGATGCCGAGCCGCTGTGTTGCTTTCGACGATTGATGCGGCACCATCGGCCCGCGAAACCGATTCTGGAGACACCCGATGGCACTGAGCTTCACCCGCAGCTGGTCTGATGAAGACCTGGACCGCTGGCGCGACACCTGCGCCCGCTTCGTCGAGGCCGAATTGCTGCCCGACGACGAGGCAGCCCGGGCGCGTGGCCATGTCGGCCTGGGCCTGTGGCGCAAGGCCGGCGCGCTGGGCCTGCTGTGCACCGACATCCCCGAGGCCTTCGGTGGCGGCGGCGGAGATTTCCGCCACGAGGCCGTGCTGTATGAAGAATGCGCCCGGCGCGGCTTGAGCGGCTGGGGCAACTCGGTGCACAGCATCGTGGCGCACTACTTTTTGAACCACGGCACACCCGACCAGCAGCAGCGCTACCTGCCGCGCCTGGCCAGCGGTGATCTGGTGGGCGCGATTGCCATGACCGAGCCCGGCGCCGGCAGTGATTTGCAGGGCATCCGCACCCGGGCTGAAAAATGCACCGGGCCGGCCGGTGCCAGCTACCGCATCAACGGCAGCAAGACCTTCATCACCAACGGATACCTGGCCGGCGTGGTGTTGGTGGTCTGCAAGACCGACCCCAGCCAGGGCGCGCGCGGCACGTCGATTTTGATCGTCGAGACCAACGGCTGCACCGGCTACCGGGTGGGCCGGGTGCTGGACAAAATGGGCATGAAATCCCAAGACACATCCGAGCTGTTTTTTGACGATGTGACCGTGCCTGCCGCCAACCTGCTGGGCGGCGTCGAGGGCCAGGGCTTCTACCAGCTGATGGGTGATCTGCCGTATGAGCGGCTGATCATCGGCGTCACCGCGCTGGCCACGATGGAGGGCGCCTACCTGGCCACGCTGGCCTACGTGCGTGAGCGAAAAGCCTTCGGCAAAGCCATCGCCGACTTGCAAAACACCCGCTTCAAGCTGGCTGAGGTGGCCACGCAGATTCAGGTAGGCCGCGCCTTTATTGACCGCTGTGTTGGGCAACTGGTGGCCGGCACGCTCGACACCGCCACCGCGTCGATGGCCAAGCTGTGGGCCAGCGAGGCACAAGGCCGGGTGCTCGATGAATGCCTGCAACTGTTTGGCGGCTACGGCTTCATGAATGAGTACGTCATCGCCCGCATGTACGCCGACGCCAGGGTGCAGCGCATCTACGGCGGTACCAGCGAAATCATGAAAGAGGTCATCGCCCGGGCGCTGTGAGCCCAGCACGGCCGCAAAGCCTGTGCGATGGGCGCGGCGGGCTGCGGTGCAGGTGACTTGCCAGCCGCCAATTGCGGTGTTCAGTTTTGTCATCTGAATAGGGGAGATGGCGCGCGAATGCCCCTTGAACAAGGGGAGGGTTAGTCCGTGATTGCATAACGCGGCCCCTTGTCAGCGCCTTTTTGCGTGCCAACAATGGCAACAAGCGGGTTGGAAAGTGGTATGTGCCGGCCCCGCTTTGACGGTCAAAAAGGGTTAGCCGCGATGCGAACACGTTCTGCACTCCAAAAGTTGGTGCCATGCTTGGCACTGTGCCTGCAGGTGTGGGCGCCGGCCGCTTCAGCGCAAGGCTCAAACCCCACGCCAGCGGGCGAGATCCTGTTCACCTCCAACCGCGACGGCGGCATTTTTCAGCTCTACCGCATGGCCGATGACGGCAGCGGTGTGCGGCGCGTCACGCGCGAGCCGATGGAGGCCACGCAGGTCGATGTCTCGGCTGACCGGACCAAAGCCGTTTTTGTCTCGGTCAAACAAGGCCGGCCCGATCTGTACGTCGCGGATCTGGCCAGCGGCCAGGTGCAGCAGTTGACCGATGACGCCGCGATGGAAGCCACACCCGTGTGGTCACCCGACGGCAAGTCGGTGGTTTACCAGTCCTACCGCAGCAGCCGACCGCAGCTCTACCTCATCAATGCGGACGGCACGGGCCAGCGCAAGCTCACCGACGGCGACGGTGAAGAATCCGCGCCGGCTTTCTCACCCGACGGCAGCAAAGTGGCTTACGTGGTGATCGTCAGCCAGCGCAAAGCGCAGATCCGGGCCGTCGACATGGCCACCGGCAAATCCACTGTTCTGGGCGCTGAGCCGATGGTGGGCGGTGAGGGCGGGCCGCGCTGGTCACCCGACGGCACGCGGCTGGCCTATTTCATGCTGGCCAGCGAAGCCACCAATATTTTCACCGTGCGTGCTGACGGCACGGGCCGCACCGCGCTGACCACCGGCACCGACAAGAACAACGATCCCCAATGGTCTGCCGACGGCAAGCGGCTGGTTTTCTTGTCTATTCGCAAACCGTCGGCGCGGCAGGCGATTTATGCCATGGACGCCGACGGCGGGCAACAGCGTGAGTTGATTGGTGGGCTTGAAGAGCATTTTGTCGTGCGCTGGACGCCCGACAACAAAGGCTTGTTTTTTGTGCGCTTCCACAACGGCGCCGGCCAAATCTACGCCGCCAGCGCCGATGGTGCCAATTTGCGCAAGATATCCAATGGCGTCGGCTATGACGCTGATTTTTCGTTCGGCCGCACCGGGATCGGGCCACAGGCCATGGCCGCACGCTGACCCGAGTAGTGGGTTGGCGTTTTGGTCCCCGATACATTCACTCAAAGGACAAGCAACATGACTCATCCTGCTCGAGCAAAAACCCTCCGCGTTTCCCAGGCCCGGCTTTCGGTGACGATGGCCGCTGCGTTGGCACTGTTTGCCAGCGGCGCCCAGGCAGCCAGCAAGACCTACACACTGGATGTTGATTTTTCATTGGGTATTCTTGAAAACCTCAACTTCGCCACGCCCAACAGCAACCAGTTGCAAATCAACCTGGTGGGTGCCGGTTCAAAGTATCTTTTCATTGCCAACCACAATGAGGACACGGTGTCCAAATACGACACTGAACTCAACAAAGAGGTGGCGCGCTACCGCACCTATGCCGGCACCGGCAATGGCGGCGGCAACCCGTCACGCATCGCCATCGATGTCGACGGCAATGCTTATGTGCTGAACCGTGAGCCAGGGCACAGCGGGCCGC
The DNA here is from genome assembly GCA_031372085.1 of Betaproteobacteria bacterium. Classification (GTDB taxonomy): domain Bacteria; phylum Pseudomonadota; class Gammaproteobacteria; order Burkholderiales; family Burkholderiaceae_C; genus Pseudaquabacterium. Next base: position 1,167 of record JANMKO010000537.1, on the reverse strand, counting down.
CCCAATTGCTGAAGATTCTGGTTGACACCGCAGTGGACCGCAACAACAACGGCACGATTGAAACCTCTACCGATCTGAACAACGACGGCATCATCCAGCCCAACGAGATACTGCCGTTCACCGCCAACAATGATGGCGCCAACCCGGCAGTATTTGCCGACGAGCGCATTGCCTGGGCGCGCAGGCTGCCGGCCGGCACATCGTTTGGCCGCTCGGTTTGCATTGCACCGGATGGCAAGATCTGGGCGGGTGTTTGGAATCAGGCTCGATACTATCGAATCGAGCCGAGCAACGGCAACGTCATCGCGCTGGCCAACGGCCTGCCATATGTCCAGATGAGCAGCTGGAACCCTTACGGTTGCACGGTGGACAAAAACGGCATTCTGTGGAGCGCCACCCTGTCACAAACGCTCGGCCGTGTGGATACCGCCACTGGCGCGGTGTCGCAGTTCAATGGCCCGGGCGGCACCTACGGTATTTCGCAGGGCGGCGGAAAGATTTACCAGGCCAATCTCAGTGGCCGCACCTTCCATGTTTTTGATCCCGCCACCGGCCTGTTTGCGCAGCCTGCGGCGGTTAATTTCACCAGCTACGGCATTGCCGTGGACGGCGCCGGCAATATCCTGTCCAGCAATTCAAGCGGTGGTGTGGCCAAGCATTCGCCCACCGGCACCCTGCTGTGGCAACGGCCAGGCCAGCCGGGCACCAGCTTCCCGCTCGGCGTCATGATCGACGGCAAAAACGACGTGTGGGTGATGAATATCTACAGCAACAACATGTCCAAATACAAAGGCGACGATGGCACGCCGCTGGGCCTGTTTCCGATCGGCGCCTTCCCGTATGTTTATACCGACGGCTCGGGCCTGACGACCAAGAACACCACCAACAACAAACAAGGCACCTGGACGGTGGTCTACGACAGTACCGCCGCCGGCACCAAGTGGGGCAAGGTGAACTGGACCGACAGCGTGCCCACCGGTGCCACCGTAGAAGTGCAAACCCGCGCCGCTGATTCTCAAGCCGGGTTGGATTTGCAAACCTACGCGCCAGTGGCCAAGAATGTCGGGTTTGCCGCCACCGGCCGTTATTTGCAGGTGCGCACCCGCATGGTCAGCAATGCCGGCAATGAGTCGCCCGTGCTGTATGACCTGTCGATCAACAGCGCCG
>JANMKO010000507.1:0-1951 GCA_031372085.1 Betaproteobacteria bacterium | reverse complement strand
GGCGCGCGCGACCGAGGAGAGGTCGTGGGCGATCGTCACGACGGTGCGGCCCGCGAGGGCGGCCTCGAGCGCGGCCGGCCTCAGCCCCCCAAGGGGGGCAACGCCAGCGGCCCGGCGGAGCCGGTTCTGCGGCGCTCACTTGAATTGGTGGCTTTCGGTTGGGTACTTTGCATGCTGGTGACGAAAGATTTGACCATCCGCTTCGGCGGCCATGTGGCGGTAGACCAGGTGTCGTGCGCCTTTGCCCCCGGCACGCTGACGGCCATCGTCGGCCCCAATGGCGCGGGCAAGACCACCTACTTCAACCTGATCTCGGGCCAGCTGTCGGCCAGCGCCGGCCGGGTGCTGCTGGACGGGCAAGACATCACCCACCTGCCGGCGCCGCTGCGCACCCGGCTGGGGCTGGGCCGGGCGTTTCAGCTGACGCAGTTGTTTGCCGGCCTGACCGTGCGTGAAAACGTGCGGCTGGCGGTGCAGGCGCGCCAGGCCGGGCGTGGGCAGGGTGGGGCCAGCTTGAGATTTTTCGGCGGGCTGGATTTGTGGCGCGTCTGGCTGGACCACAAAGCCTGGCTCGACGAGACCCAGCACATCCTGGCCCAGGTGCGGCTCACCGACCGGGCCGATGCATTGGCCAGCAGCCTGCCGCACGGCGACCAGCGCAAGCTGGAGGTGGCGATGCTGATCGCACTCGACCCCAAGGTGTTCATGTTTGACGAGCCCACCGCCGGCATGGGCGTGGACGAGGTGCCGGTGATCCTGGATTTGATCCGCAGCCTCAAAGCCCGGCCCGATGCCACCATCCTGCTGGTGGAGCACAAGATGGACGTGGTGCGCCAGCTGGCCGACCGCATCATCGTGCTGCACAACGGCCAGTTGGTGGCCGATGGTGAGCCGGCGGCGGTGATGGCCTCACCGGTGGTGCAGCAAGCCTACCTGGGCATCGTGGCGGACGAAGCCGCATGAGCGCCACGCTGCTTGAGCTGGCCGGCGTGCACACCCACATCGGCGCCTACCACATCCTGCACGGCGTGGATTTGCGGGTGCCCGACGGCCAGGTGACGATGCTGCTGGGCCGCAACGGCGCCGGCAAATCCACCACCTTGCGCACCATCATGGGTTTGTGGCCGGCCAGCGCCGGGGATTTGCGGTTTCGCGGCCAATCGATCAAGGGCCTGGCCACACCCGACATCGCCCGCCTGGGCCTGGCCTACGTGCCCGAGAGCATGGGCATCTTCAGTGACCTGACCGTGAAGGACAACATGGTGCTGGCGGCCCGCAGCGCCCGCCATGCCGGTGAGTTGCGCAGCGAGCGGCTGGACTGGATTTTTGGGCTGTTCCCGGCGCTCAAGAAGTTCTGGCTCTACCCGGCCGGCAAATTGAGCGGGGGTCAGAAGCAGATGCTGGCGGTGGCCCGGGCCATCATCGAGCCGAGGGCGCTGATCTTGATCGACGAGCCCAGCAAGGGGCTGGCGCCGGCCATCGTCAACAACCTGATCGAGGCGTTTCGAGAACTCAAACGCCAGCGCACGACGATTTTGCTGGTGGAGCAGAACTTTGCAATGGCCCGCGCGCTGGGTGATTTTGTCGCGGTGATGGACAACGGCCGGGTGGTGCACAGCGGCGCGATGGCCGCGCTGGCGGACGATGACGAGATGCAGCAGCGCTGGCTGGGCTTGTCGCTGGGGGTGACCCAGTGAGCCGTGCGGCAGTGGCAACGCGGCCACCCACCGTGGCGTCCGCCATCCCCCAGGCCCGATTCGACTGGCGCCCGCTGGCGCTGCTGGCCGGGTTGATGTTGCTGGCCCTGCCGGCCATCGGCAGCCCCAGCAGTTGGCTCACCCTCACGGTGGCGGGGCTGGCGATGGGCCTGATCATCTTTGTCATCGCGTCGGGCCTGACGCTGGTGTTCGGCCTGATGGACGTGCTGAACTTTGGCCACGGCGTGTTCATC
>JANMKO010000504.1:0-2540 GCA_031372085.1 Betaproteobacteria bacterium | reverse complement strand
GTGCTGAGCTTGATCTGCACCGCCACGCGCTGGCTGGGCCAGCTGATGGCGATGGACGGGCCGCCGGGCGTGAGCTTTTGCACCTGGCCGTCGATGTCGATCACCAGCTCTTTGAGCGCCGGGTCGATCTCGGCCAGGCGCATCTCGATCTTCATTGCCGGGGCCTTGCCGCCGCTGCGGAAGAACACGTCCTTGATGCGCGCGGCGCGTTGAAACTCTTCCAGCGCGGCAGCCTGCACCGGCTTGCTGCCGTCGCCCAGCGGCTTGTAGCCCCAGGTGGGCGTGCCGGTGTCCACCAGCGTGGCCAGGCGCTTCTGGAAGAACTCGTCCATCAGGCCGCCGCCGCCAAACAACTGGCCCAGGTCCTCGGGCAGCACATCGTTGCGCGACGCGCTGGCAAACGGGTAGCGGCCGGTGATGGCGCGGTTGCAGAAGTCGGCAATCGGTTTGAGCTCGGTGGCCAGGCCGGCAATCTCGGCGCTGCGGCCCTGGCTGGCACCGGCATCGGCGAGTTGCTCCAGCATGGCGCGGATCGGCGCAGGCTGCTGGCCGGCGGCGGCCTTGATCCTGTCGGCAGCGCCGCCGGGCGGTGGCGGCGATTTGCTTTTTTGCGCCGCGTCCACCGCACTGAGCTGGGCGTACAGCTCACCAAACATCTTCAGCGTGTCGTCGATCGGCGCCGGTGTGCCGGTCACCTGGCGGTGGATGCTGGCAAAGTGGTCGTCCACCAAACGCTCCAGCGGCCCGCCGCTGCCGCCGCCCGCCGAGGCGTCGGCCGGCGCTGCGCCAGCCAGCCGGGCGGCGTCTTCTTTGGCCTTGGCGGCCAGTTTGTCGAGGGCATTGGCGGCGGCCGGGTCCGGCACCAGCCGGGTCTCGGCGGTGACGCCGCGCAAATAGGCCGCCAGCGGTGAATCGACCGCCGACAGCGTGCGCGCCACCGCGATGCTGCGGTCCAGCCCGCCCAGTTTGACGAGCCGCACATCGGCCAGAAAGGCGTCCCAAACCTTGATGTAGTCCTCAAAATACAGCCGCCGCACCTTGTCGATCACGCCGGTGCCCAGCGCCACGTCTTTCAGGCGCGCCGGGTCGGCCTTGACGCCCAGCACCCACGATTCTTCACGCGCCAGTTGGGCGGTGGTCTTTTGCACGGCGGTCTTGACCAGCCGCTCATAGCCTTGCCGGGTGTACAGGCCTGAGACGCCGCGGCTCAGCGGCTCGCGGCTGGCGCGCTCAAACACTTGCGCCGCGTTCGGCCCGGCGGCGCCGGCCAGCGTGAACTCGGGCGCGTCAGCCGGCCGAAACTGGCGCTTGATGCGGCTGTAGACGCGGTACTCCAGCGGATAGGCCACCAGCATCTCGCGCACGCTGGCCACCAGCGCGTCGTCGCGGGCCAGTGCGGCGCGCGGCGGGCCCAGCGCCAGCAGCGCGTCCAGATGGCCGTCGAGTGCGGCCCGCTGCTCGGGTGCCAGGCGGGCCAGGTTGCTGTCCCAATCCAGCGTGATCCAGGCGCGCAGCGCGGCCGCGTCAAACTGCCCGGGTGTGTGCAGCATCAAATAGCTCTTGAGCGCCTCGTAGGCGTTCTCGAGGTTGTCTTTGCCGGCCGCGCGCAAACGCTCTTCGAGCCGGCGCGCCACCCGGGGCATCAGCGATTTTTGCAGCAGCCGGTGGTAGGCCAGCTGGGCCGCCGCGTCCAGCTTGTCGCCCTGGTACAGGCCCAGGCCGTTCAGCAGCGGCGGCTGGTGGAGGTCGAATGCATCGGTGTGGGCGGCGTCATGCACGGCGGTCAGCACCCCGGGCAGCGGCGCCACGTCGGCGGTGTTGGGCGGCGGCAGGGCGTCGAGGGCCTGCTTGAGCGCGGGCAGGCGGTCGGCCACCAGCGCGGCCTGGTCAAGGTTGCGCGCCCGGCTGATGGCCCAGCCCAACCCCACCACCAAGCCCAGCACGCCGATGCCGGCCATGGCCGCGCCGCGCAGCCGACGGCGCCGCCGCTCGGCCGCCGGGTTGGCGGTGCCCAGGCCACGCTCGGCAAACACCACATCACGCAGCAGCCGGTGCAGAAAAAAGCTCTTGCCCCGGCCACCCGGCACCGCCGCAGCGCGCGCATCGATGCCAAACGACCGGCCCAGCGCGCCCATCACCCGGTCGATCGGCGAGCCCTCTTGCGTGCCGCTGGTGAAGTAGACACCGCGCACCCGGGGCGCGGACTCCAGCGCACCGCCGCCGGCAAATACCTGGCGCAAAAAATCGCCCAGCACCGGTTGCAAGGCTGCAAATTCTTGCGGAAAGGCAAACATCGCAGCGCGCCGCAGCGCGTCACGCTCAGACTCCATGCGGTCGATCAACTGCTCAACCAGGCGCTGCTGGAGTTGCTGGTAGAGCGCGGCAAAACCGGGCAGCGGGTCAACCGACGGATTGGCGGACGGATTGCTGGACGGGCCGGCACCAGCCGCCGCATCGGCAGCGAAGGTGAAGCCCCAGACCTGGTCGCGCTCTTCTTTGCCCAGCGCCTCGAAGCTCTCATTGAAGCCACCGATCAGGTC
>JANMKO010000469.1:0-2230 GCA_031372085.1 Betaproteobacteria bacterium | reverse complement strand
TAGCATCGATCACCCATGACCTCAGGAGACCGGCCCATGTCCAGCACCCTTGCCTCGCTCGTCAACCACCAGGTGCGCCTGGCCGCCCGCCCGGTCGGCCAGGCCGTGGCCACCGACTGGCAGTTCACCGAAGAAGCGCTGGCCGAGCCGGATGACGGCGGTGTGCTGGTGCAGGTGCTGGCACTGTCGCTTGACCCGGCGATGCGCGGCTGGATGAACGAGGGCAAGAGCTACATCCCGCCGGTGGGCATTGGTGAGGTGATGTGGGCCGGCGGCATCGGCCGGGTGCTGGCGTCCAAGAATTCGGCTTTTGCGGTGGGCGACACCGTCAGCGGCACGCCCGGCGTGCAGGAATACTTCTCGGTATCGGCTGAGCAGCTGGCGCGCAGCGGCCTGGCCAAGGTCGATCTGCAAATGGGCAGCGTGACGCAGTGGCTCAATGTGCTGGGCATGCCCGGCATGACCGGCTACTTTGGCCTGATGGACGTGGGCCAGCCGCAGCCGGGTGAGACGGTGGTGGTCTCGGGCGCCGCCGGTGCGGTGGGCCAGACGGTGGGGCAGATGGCCAAGATCAAGGGCTGCCGGGTGGTGGGCATTGCCGGCGGCGCGGCCAAATGCGTTTGGGTGGTGAACGAGCTGGGCTTTGATGCCTGCATCGACTACAAGGCCCCGGCACCCGAGGGCAAGTCCGCCGCACCCGCGAAATGGGACGCCGTGCGCGACGGCCTGAAGCAGCACTGCCCGGGCGGCGTCGATATCTACTTCGACAACGTGGGCGGCGACATCCTCGATGCGGTGCTGGCCCGCATCAACCGCAAGGCCCGCATCATCATCTGCGGCGCCATCAGCCAGTACAACAACACCACGGCCGTGGCCGGGCCCAAGAATTACCTGTCGCTGCTGGTCAACCGGGCGCGGATGGAAGGCATCGTGGTGTTTGACTACGCCGCCCGCTACCCGCTGGCCATCAAAGAGATGGCGGCCTACCTGAAAGACGGCCGCATGAAGAGCAAAGAGGATGTGGTGCCGGGCGGTGTGGCGGCCTTCCCGGCCACGCTGAACAAGCTGTTCTCGGGTGAGAACTTCGGCAAGCTGGTGCTGCAGGTGGCTGCCGACTGAGCGCCTGCCCGCCGCTGGCGGCTGGGCCAGCCGGTCAACGGCGCACTGCGCCATCGCTGCACAGCGCCATCGCTGAACAGCGCCCACATGCCGGCTGCGGGCCGGCCACCGGGTAATTTCTATGGCGCACGCGGTGCGCCGGTCCAATGATGGCGCTCGGGTGGGCGGCCGACGGGGTTGCCCGCTCCACACCCGGGAGACGCGACCGATGACCGACCTGACCACCCATCCCACCCAAGCCGCCAGCGCCTGGCTGGCCGACTTCACCAGCGCACTTGAAAGCCAGGACATCGACGCCGCCATGGCGCTGTTTGATGCCGACTGCTACTGGCGTGATCTGGTCGCCTTCACCTGGAACATCAGCACCCAAGAGGGGCCCGACGCCATCCGCGCCATGCTGCAGGCGCGCCTGGCCGACACCCGGCCCAGCGCTTTTGTGGTGGAAGGCCAGGCCACCGAGGCCGGCGGCGTGATCGATGCCTGGTTCTCGTTTGAGACGGCCGTGGCGCGCGGCCGGGGCCATTTGCGGCTGAAAGACGGCAAAGCCTGGACGCTGCTGACGACGATGACCGCGCTCAAAGGCCATGAAGAGCGCACCGGTGAGCACCGTGTCAAAGGCGCCGAGCACGGCGTGATGCCGGGCCGCAAGACCTGGCTGGAGCGCCGGCAAGACCAGGCCGCCGCGCTGGGCGTGACCGAGCAGCCCACGGTGCTGATCGTCGGCGGCGGCCAGGGTGGCATTGCCCTGGGTGCGCGGCTGCGCCGGCTGGGCGTATCGGCCCTGATCGTCGACAAAAACGACAAGCCGGGTGACTCTTGGCGCAAGCGCTACAAAAGCCTGTGCCTGCATGACCCGGTCTGGTATGACCACTTGCCCTACCTGCCCTTCCCCGACGACTGGCCGGTGTTTGCGCCGAAAGACAAGATCGGCGACTGGCTGGAGATGTACACCAAGGTGATGGAGCTCAACTACTGGGGCGCCAGCACCGCGAAGAAGGCCAGCTTCAATGAAGCCACCCAGCGCTGGGACGTGCTGGTCGAGCGCGACGGCAAACAGCTCACGCTGCACCCGCAAGAGCTGGTTTTTGCGATGGGCGTCTCGGGTGCGCCC
>JANMKO010000465.1:0-2094 GCA_031372085.1 Betaproteobacteria bacterium | reverse complement strand
GCTGCTGCTGCCCTGGGCCGCGCTGCTGGCCGGCATGCTGGGCGGCGCGCTGGTGGCCATGGCCACGGTGGTGGCCAGCCACGGCCTGGCGGCCTGGCTGCAGCTGCCCTGGGCTGTGCTGCTGCTGGCCGGCGCCGCGCTGCTGGCCCGGCTCAGCCTGGGGCTGGTGCTGGCGCTGGCCTGGCTGTCGCCGCTGCTGCTGCTGACGATGGCCGCGTCGGCCTGGCTCAAGCGCTGGGGCGTGCCAGTGCTGGCGGCCGCCACGCTGGCCGGCACGCTGCTGCTGGACAAGCGCCTGGCCCAGCCTGTGGTGCAGCCGACGTTGAACCTGCTGACCAGCGAGGCCCTGCAAGCCCTGCTGCGGCTGGAGTCACTGCACCTGGGCACGGTGCGCAACGCCGACGACGTGCACGCTTTTTTGCAGGGTCTGCCGGCGCAGCTGCTGCACGAGGCCGTCAGCACCGTCGGCCGTGCCGCCACACCGGCATTTGCGCTGGCGCTGGCCACCGCCGCGCTGGGCTTCTGGCTGCTGGTGTTGCGGCGCCAGCGCGGCAGTTGAGCCCCGGCGCCCGGTGCCGCCCACCGCCGGTGCAGCGGGTGGGCGGCGCCCACTGCAGCGCCGACACCACACCAGCGCGCCAGCGTCAGCACCCCGGTTTGGGCAACCCATCACGCTTTGCTGCCGGGCAGCGGGCCGGCCCTTGGGTTGCGGGGGGCGCCGTGCCGGCAAGCTTGTTTAACCTGCGGTCACGGCATGCAACAGCGCATGCAGAACCCATGAACCACAAGGTTGTCAATCCCATGATCCGCACCGCATTTGCGCTTGCCGCCAGCCTGATCTCCGGCTCGGCGTCGGCCGGCCTGCTCAGCACCACCGTCGATGTCAGCCTGTCGGGCTTTGCCTACGGCTATGCAGCGGTGGACACGTCCAGGAACACCGGCTACATCGGCGCCGGAGAGTTCACCGGCACGCTCACCCGCAACGGCCAGGCCAGCTCGTTCCTGACCTACTGCACCGATATCTTCCAGAGCTTCAACTGGAACACCCACTACAGCTACACCCAGGTGGACACCGGCAGCGTGAACGGCTTTACCGTGCGGCAGGAGGATTTGCTGGGCAAGCTGTACACCCTGGCCGGCGCGGCGGTGGACACCACCAATGAGAGCGCGGCCTTCCAGTTGGCGGTGTGGGAGATCGTCACCGAGACCCGTCCGGCGTTGAACGTGCTGACCGGTGACTTCTTCGTCGAACTGGGCGCCACCAGCAGCCAGCGCAACATGGCCAATGACTGGTTGACGGCGATCAGCGCCAGCGGCGCCAACAAGACCTTCAATGCGGCGCGGCTGTACCACGCCCAGGTGCAGGATTTTGTGGTGTTCACCCGCATCCTGCCCGAGCTGCCGCAGGCCAACAGCAAGGTGCCCGAGCCCGCGTCGTATGCGCTGGTGGCGCTGGCGCTGGCCGGCCTGGCCGCCACGCGCCGCCGGGTTTGACCGGTTGCGCCAAAAAAAGGGCCCCGTCAAAAACGGGGCCCTTTTTCTTGATGATGGTCGGGGTGAAAGGATTCGAACCTTCGACCCTCTGGTCCCAAACCAGATGCGCTACCAGGCTGCGCTACACCCCGAGAACGGCGGATTCTAGCCTGCCGGCGGTTTGGCAGCGGCCACCGGCGCCGGCAGCAGCAGCTGGCGGGCCACCGCCTCGCACTGCACGATGTGCTGCTCACAGACATATATGAGCGCCGAGAAGGTGAGCGCGGCCGACACCAGCTGGCCCGCCACCGGCAGGTATTTGGCGGCTTGCTGGGTGCTCAGCCGCAGGCCCACGGTCTTGAGCAGCGCGATCACCAGCTCACGCGTCACCAGCCGGCCCAGCAGCATGCTGCCGCCGGCCGAGATGGCTTTGTAGACGACCACCCGGCGGTCGGGCGCCAACCGCTCAACCTGGGCCGGGCTCAGGCCGAAGGCGCTGGTGATCTCGGGCAGCAGCTTGACGAGCAGGCCGATGTCGGTGATCCAGTCCACCCCGGGCACCGGCACCATCGCCACGCCGGCCGCCAGCAGCGCGCGCTGCGACACCCGCTTGCGGCAGCG
>JANMKO010000447.1:0-2600 GCA_031372085.1 Betaproteobacteria bacterium | reverse complement strand
GTGCTGCCCAAGCACCTTGACGAGAAGGTGGCGCGGCTGCAACTGGTCACGCTCAACGCCCAGCTCACCGAGCTGAGCGACGAGCAGGCCGCCTACATCGGCGTGCCCAAGACCGGGCCGTACAAGCTCGACACCTACCGCTATTGACCCGCAGCGCGCTGCCGCCGGCCAGCCGCCCGCCCTCATGGGCGCCGGCAGGCTGATGGCGGCACCACAGCGTTGACATGGCGCCATAACACCTCCATACTAGAATTATGGTTCCATTTCGGAGGTAAAAATGTTGATCAACCTGTCCATCAAAAGTGTGCCAGAGCACATTGCCCAGCGCCTGCGCGCCCGTGCCGAGCGCAACCACCGATCACTGCAAGGCGAGCTGATGGCCATCGTCGAGCGCGCCGCCGCTGCGGATGGCGATGACAACGGCAACGCCCTGGCAGGCGACGGGTGGTCGGCGCAAGCGCCATCGGCTGCTGCGTCGCGTCTGGTCGGTTTGCGCCGGGGCAGCAAGAGCATCGAGCAACTGGCCGCCGCGCACCGGGCGCTGTACCCCGAGCCGTTTCAAGACCTGCCGCTGGCGGTTGACATCATCCGGCAAGAGCGCGACGCCCGATGACAGGCCGGTGATGAGTGGCCTGATGAGCAACGAGCGCCGCACCATCTACCTGGCCGAGCCACCAGCCTACTACCTGGCCCGGCTGCCGGTGGTGGTCGACAGCAGCATGCTGTGCGCGGTGCTGTTTGACGAGCCCGAGCGCGGTGATGCGCTCAACCGGCTGGCGGGCCGGCATTTGCTGGCGCCGCGCCTGCTGGACCATGAAGTTGTCAATGTGGCCGTCAAGAAGCGCCGCCAGGGCATGCCGGCGGCGGTGGTTGAGCGGGCGCTGGCCGATTATGTTGAGCAAGACATCGAGCTGCTGCCCACCGACGCGGCCGCGCAGTACGCGCTGGCACAGCAGTACAGCCTGTCGGGCTACGACGCCGCCTACCTGTGGTTGGCGGCCGAGCTGAAAGCCCCGCTGGTCACCTTTGACCGCAAGCTGGCCGACGCGGCCACCCGCTATTTTGAGTCCTCACCATGACCCCACCTGCCCGGTTCCCGATCAGCATTGAGTTCTTCCCGCCCAACACCCCCGTGGGCAGTGAGAAGCTCAAGACCGTGGTGCAAGAGCTGGCGGTGCTGGCGCCTGAGTTTTTCAGCGTCACCTACGGCGCCGGTGGCTCAACCCGTGACAAGACGCTGGCCACCGTGCGCGACATCGCCGCCGCCGGCCATGAGGCCGCACCGCACCTGTCTTGCGTCGGCGCCACCCGCAGCAGCATTGCCGAGACGCTGGCCACCTCCCGCACCCAGGGCATCCACCGGGTGGTGGCGCTGCGCGGTGATCTGCCCAGCGGCACGGCGGTGGCGGGTGAGTTTCGCTACGCCAGTGAGTTGGTGCAATTCATCCGCCAGACGCAGGGCACCGATTGGCATATCGAGGTGGCGGCCTACCCCGAGTACCACCCCGAGCAGCGCTACGCCCGGCGCGACCTGCAGCACTTTGCCGACAAGATGGCCTGCGGCGCTGATTCAGCGATCACGCAGTTCTTCTTCAACCCCGATGCCTACTTCCATTTTGTGGACGAGGCCCGCAAGCTGGGTGTGGCCGCGCCCATCGTGCCCGGCATCATGCCGATCCACAATTTTGCCCGGGTGGCGCAGTTTGCCCAGCGTGACGGCATCGAAATCCCGCGCTGGGTGATGCTCAAGATGGAGGGCTATCTGGACGATGCGGCGTCGATCCGGGCCTTCGGCATCGACGTGGTGGCCCAGTTGTGCCAGCGGCTGATCGACGGCGGCGCACCATCGATCCACTTTTATGCGCTCAACCAGTCGGCGCTGACGCTGGAGATCTGCAATCGGCTGACGCGCTGAAATCGGCAACGCCCGCCCCGGCCACATGCCCGAGTCCACTGAATCACTGAAATCGGATCGGTGCTGTCCACGCGATATGGGCGCGCTGCGGCGTTGCGAATGCTCGCAATGCCTACGGGCATTGCTGCGCTTCGCGCCTTGCATCGCATCCCGTCTCGCGTGTCCCTCACCGCCCATTTCAATGATTCAGTGGACTAACCACCACCACCGCCGTGCCACCCGCGCCAGCATCAGGGCAGCGGCAGCACCAGCAGCTTCACATCACCGGCAATGAACAGGGTCTTGCCATCGGCGGCGATGTTGAGCATCGGCCGGCCGCATTCGGCGCTCAGGGTCTGCAGCCGGCAGCTGGGGTATTCGCTGAGCGCGACGCTGCCCAGCAAGGGCAGGCCGGCGACCACCTTGTTGGTGACGGTGCTGAAGATGTAGACCCGCGGCAGTCCGGTGGCAGCGCTGTTCTGCCAGTCCTTGGGCAGGGCATAGACATACAGACGCTCGCCTCCGGGCGACAGCACTGCCGCGCTCTCGCTGTAGCCGGCGTCCGGGATCGTCGGCCGGCCAACAAAGCCGAATTCGGCGTCGAACACATTGCCCAGCACCACGCTGCGCCCGGCATCGTCGCTCAGGCCGTTGAGCGAGAAGTAGAAGAAGTTCAGACCGGCCGGCGTCGGGTGCCACTGGCCAT
>JANMKO010000440.1:0-4506 GCA_031372085.1 Betaproteobacteria bacterium | reverse complement strand
GATCAACACGTCCAGCGGCAGCGGGTGGGCAGCATCAAAGCGGAACTGGCGGGTGTCGGGCCGCGCGCCCAGCAGCGCATGCAGCGTGCGCGCCGGCCCGATGTGCGCGGCCAGCGCGCGGAGCGCCAGCGGGTCGTCCGGCCGATCACCCGGCCGAACATCCGGCGGATCACCCCGCCCCGCGCTCAAGCGCTGGGGCAAGCCGGCCAGCGCGGCGTCGATCGATTGCTTGAGCCGCGCCGCACCGGCGTTGACGGCCAGCGCCAACGCACCGATGGGCCCACCGTAGCGCCGGCTCTGGCGCAGCATCACCGTCTGCTGGGCCAGGGGCGACGCGACGGCGCTGCCGCCGCTGACCAGCGCTGCCGGCACCGCCTGGCCTGTCGCCGCCAGGATGTAGGCCGCTGTGTCGGGCCGGTAGTGGCCGGCGTCGGCGCTGCGGCACAAATCGCCCAGCACTGCGCCGGCCTCTACCGACGCGAGCTGGTCTTTGTCGCCCAGCAGCACCAACCGGGCCGTCGCCGGCAAGGCGGCCAGCAGCGCGGCCATCATCTCCAGGTGCACCATCGACGCCTCATCGACGATCAACACGTCCAGCGGCAGCGGGTGGGCAGCATCAAAGCGGAACTGGCGGGTGTCGGGCCGCGCGCCCAGCAGCGCATGCAGCGTGCGCGCCGGCCCGATGTGCGCGGCCAGCGCGCGCAGCGCCAGCGGGTCGTCCGGCCGATCACCCGGCCGAACATCCGGCCGTCTCCCGGGCGGATCACCCGGCGGATCATCCGGCGGATCATCCGGCGGATCACGCGGCCGATCACGCGACCATTCACCCGACCAATCACCCGACCAATCACCTGCCGGATCATCCGCCCGATCACCCGGCCCAGTGCTCAAGCGCTGCGGCAAGCCGGCCAGCGCGGCGTCGATCGATTGCTTGAGCCGCGCTGCGGCTTTGCCGGTGGGCGCAGCCAGCGCCACGCGCAGCCGCTGCGGCGCGCTGTCCACCGCCAGCAGCAGCGCCAGCAGGCGGGCGGCGGTGTAGGTCTTGCCGGTGCCCGGGCCGCCGGTGATCACCGTCAACCGGCCACGCAGGGCCACGGCGCAGGCCACTTTTTGCCAGTCGATGGCGGGGGTCGAAGGGGCGGGGGTTGCGGCGGTGGCAGTGCCCGGGCCGACATCCCGCGCCGGGCCGTTGTCGCCGGCCGGGCCGCTGGCCGGCGCCGGGAACAGCCAGTCCAGCCAGGCCCGGACGGTGCTGCTGGGCACCGCCCCGGCCTGCTGGCTGCGCCGCAGCACCTGGGCCGCCACTTGCTGCTCAAGCACCCAGTAGCGCCGCAGATAGAGCCGGCGGCCGCTCAGCACCAGCGGGGTGGCGGCTTCAGCGGGGTCGGCGGCTTCAGCGGCTTCCGCGGCTTCGGCGGCTTCGGCGGCTTCAGTGGCTTCGGCGGCTTCAGTGGCTTCAATGGCTTCGGCCGCTTCGGCCACTTCGGCCACTTCGGCGGCATCAGCGGCATCAGCGGCATCAGCGGCTTCAGCGGGGTCGCCGGCATGGGCGCCGACAGCCGGGCCGGCACCGGGCCCGGCGCCTTGCACGGCCACCAGCGGGCTGGCTTGCAGCGCCGCCAGCCAGGCGTCGGGGTGCGGCGGCAGGCCGGCCCGCACCGTGCGCCACTCGGCCAGGGCTGGGCCGGGCCAGCCGAGCAGGGCGTCGGCGTCGTGCAGCAGTTCATCGAGGGCCAGGCAGCTGTGGCCGCGCCCCTCCAGGTGGGCCAGCAGCGCGGCGGCCAGCAGCACCGTGGGCGCTGTGCCGGGCCGCAGGTCCGCCAGAAAGGCGGCAAACGCGCTGTCAAGCCGGCGCAGCCAACCGCGCTCGGCCCACGATTGCAGGGTGCGCAGCAGCGCGGGGCTGGCCAGTGGCGGTGCGGCGGTCATGGGGTGGCGGGCAGGGGGCTGTCCAGCAGCGTGTCCAGCGCGTCGAGCAGCGCCAGCGGCGGCGCCACCCAGTAGCAGCCGCTGGCCGGGCCTTGCAGGCCGCGCAGAAAGTAGTACACCGCGCCGCCCAACTGGCGCGCCGGGTCGTAGGCCGCGCCCAGGCGATGGCGCAGCAGGCGGTGCAGCGCCAGCAGGTAAATCGCCGCTTGCACGTCGTAGCGGTGGTCGGCCATCGCGGCTTGCAGCGCATCGGCGCTGTAGTGGGCGTCGGTGGGGCCGAGGTGGTTGGATTTGTAGTCCAGCACCCAGTACCGGCCGCCGTGCTCAAACACCAGGTCGGCAAAGCCCATCAGCATGCCGTGCAGCGTGCGCTCGGGCAGTGCCGGCCGGGGGCAACCGGCCAGCAGGTGCTGGCGGCACAGGCGGTCCAGTGCGGCGCTGGCCAGGCCGCTGCTGGGCAGCCAGAACTCCAGCTCGGGCCGCAGGCTGCCCAGCGCGGTGAGCGCCGCGCCCACCGGCGGCAGCGGGGTGCGCAGCGCCAGCGCCAGCCAGGCCAGCACCTGCGGTGCCTGGTGGCCCCAGCCTTGCTGCACACAGCGTTGCAGCAGCTGCGCGGGCAGATCGGGCGCGGCATCGAGCGCAAAGCCTTCACCGGCCAGCCACTCCAGCTGGTCGTGCAGAAAATTGCCCGGCACCGCGCCCTGCGGGAAGGTGTGCCAGGGTGCTGCGGCCGGCGCCGGATCGGCCGGATCGGCCGGATCGGCCGGGTCAGGCCCCTCGTCATCGCGCTGCGCGGCGGCGCTGGCCGGGCCCAGCCCGGGCGCGGGCGACGCCGACGTGGCCAGCGCCGGCAGCGCGCGCACCAGCAGCGAGTAGCTGCCCACCGTCCAGCGCCGGTCAAACCGGGCCGCATACGGCGCCGCGTCGCGCAGCGGCGGCAAGGCTGCGCGCCGGGCCAGCGCGGTGCAGGCGATGTCGGCCAGCGGCAAGGCGCGTTGCAGCACGGTGGCCGGGGCCGGCCCCAGCACCGCGTGCAGCAGGCCGGGCAGCGCGCTGGCCGGCACCGGCGCGGCGCCGCACAGCAAGTAGCCGACGGCGCTGCGGTGCGACAGATTGACCGCATTGGCGCCTGATTTGAGCGCCCCCACGCCCACCCACAGCGCATGCCGGGCGCGGGTGAGCGCCACGTACAGCAGGCGCAGGTCTTCGCGCAGGCGATCCTGGTCGGCGGCGGCCAGCTGGGCGCTGCTGGGGCTCAAGTGCAGCGTGCGCTGGCCGTGGCTGTCCACGCTGCTGACAAACCGGGTGCCGGCCTTGACGACGGGCCGAAAGCTGCTGGCAAAGGGCAGGAAGACCAGCGGGTATTCCAGCCCTTTGGCTTTGTGCACCGTCACCACCTGCACCAGATCGGCATCGCTCTCCAGCCGCACGATCTGCTCATCACCGGCACTGGCCGGGCTGCTGGCGGCGTCGATCTGGCTGGCCAGCCAGCGGATCAGCGCCTGCTCGCCGTCGATCTGGGCGCTGGCGGCCTGCAGCAGCTCGGCCAGGTGCAGCACATTGGTCAGGCGGCGCTCACCGTCGGGGTCGAGCGTGGGGTGGGTGCCGGGCCCGCCCAGCCAACGCGCCGGCAAATCCAGCCGGTGCAGCGTCTGGCGCAGCATCGGCAGCACGCCCTGGGCCAGCCAGACCTGGTGCAACTGGCGCAGTTGCTCGCTGCGCGCGTCAAACGCCGCGTCGTCGGTGGCCAGCCGGGCCAGCTCGTCCAGGCCCAGGCCGATGGTGCGGGTGGCCAGCGCGGCGCGCACCCGGCGCGTGTCCAGCGGCGCGGCCACCGCCACCAGCCAGCGCAGCAGGTCTTGCGCCTCGGTGCTGGCAAACACCGAGTCCTGGTCAGACAGGTAGACCGACGCCACCTGGCGCCGGCGCAGCGCCTGGCGCACGGCGGCGGCCTGGCGGCCGGTGCGCACCAGCACGGCGATGTCGGCCGGGCGCAGCCGGCGCCATGCCATGCCGGGCTGGGCAAAGCCGGCCTGGCGGTCGTTGAGCAGGGTGACGATCTGCTCGGCGCAGGCCGCGGCAAACTGGCGCTGGCTGCTGCGCCCGTCTTGCAGGTGGGCGTCGAGTTGCAGCGTGAGCGCCGGCACCGGGCCGGCGGCGCTGCGCAAGGTTTCGGGGCGGCCGTGCGCGGCCACCGGCTCAAAAGGCAAGGGCTGGTCCGGGCCGGTGCGGAACAGAAACGCGCCCGGCCCGTCCCGCGACTCGGCCTGCGCAAACAAGTGGTTGACGGCGGCCACCAGCGCGGTCGTCGAGCGGTGGTTGGTGGCCAGCAGGTAGTGCCGGCCGGCGGTGGCCTGGCGCACGCCGAGGTAGCTGTGGATGTCGGCGCCGCGAAAGCCGTAGATCGACTGCTTGGGGTCGCCGATCAGCAGCAGCGCGGTGGCCGGCGCGTTGTCGGCAATGCGGTAGAGCCGGTCAAAGATGCGCGCTTGCAGCGGTGAGGTGTCTTGAAACTCATCGACCAGCGCCACCGGGTACTGGGCCAGGATGCGCTGGCGCAGCCGGTTCGCCCGCGCG
>JANMKO010000438.1:0-3461 GCA_031372085.1 Betaproteobacteria bacterium | reverse complement strand
GCACCTTCATATTCTGGGTCATGGTGGCGCCGTGGAGTTGCTGATCGAGCCGCTGGCCTTGCGTGCAGTACGGGGGCCACTGACGAACGCAGAGGTCCGCAAGGTCATTCAGATCGCCCAGGACCGACACGCCGAATTGCTGCAAGCCTGGAGAAAACATCATGGTTGAGCCGACAGACATCGCCGATGACGCACAGATTACCGCCGCCCGGGCTGCCGGCCAGCTGAGCCTTCGCGCATCGCGGGCGGTGGCTGCCCGGTATCTGACGGCCCGTGATCGGGTCGAGATCGATCTGGCATCGGGTTGGAGTGTTCAAGTACCTCGGGCGTTTTCGGCCAAGCTGGCGGCCGCCTCAGCGCAAGACTGCGGGCAGGTGGACATCGTCGACGGTGGACTTGGCCTGCACTGGCCGCTGATCGACGAAGACTGGTTCGTACCGGCGGTGATTGAGGCGTTGGCCATTCCTGCAGCGGCGTAAGCCACGCCCATCGCAAGCACGCCACTGCTTTGGTCAAGGGGCATCATCGAAACGCTTTTTTTCGGTTGGTGGTTTTTCTTGTTCATGTGCTGCCTGTGACGATTGTTGCGATGGCTTTGGCTTGCGTACAGTGGCTGAGAAAGCTGATCAAACGGTCCGCTTCGAGGTGAATCCGGGCCACCCGCTGCCCGCTGTTTTCAGGAGCGCCCGCGCGTGTCGTCCTCCACAACCGCCGCCTCAACCTCCGTCTCAACCGCAGCCACCGCCAGCGCCGGCGTGGCCCAAACCGCGCCCGATATCCAGGCAGCCCGGCTCACCGCCGCCCAATACGCGCAAAACTTTGCCGACGCCGCGCCGCGCCTGAGCCGCACCCAGGCCCTGGTGGAGGCCGAGCGCTGCCTGTACTGCTTTGATGCGCCCTGCACCACCGCCTGCCCCACGGGCATCGACGTGCCCAGCTTCATCCGCCGCATTGCCGACGACAACTTGCGCGGCGCCGCCCGGGTGATCCTGGACGCCAACCCGCTGGGCGGCACTTGCGCCCGCGTCTGCCCCACCGAGGTGCTGTGTGAGCAGGTGTGCGTGCGCACCACGCAAAGCGGCAAACCGGTGGAAATCGGCCGCCTGCAGCGCCATGCGGTGGACGCGGTGATGGACCAGCCGCTGGGCACGCTGTTGCCGCGCGCCGCTGCCACCGGCCTGCGCATTGCCGTGGTGGGCGCCGGCCCGGCCGGGCTGGCCTGCGCGGTGGGCCTGGCGCGGCTGGGCCATGCGGTGCACATCTTCGATGCCCGGCCCAAAGGTGGCGGGCTGAATGAATACGGCCTGGCCACCTACAAAACCACGGATGACTTTGCCCAGGCCGAGCTGCACTGGCTGCTGGGCATCGGCGGCATCACGCTGACCACTGGCTGGCGGCTGGCGGGTGCGGCGCAACTGACTGCCCTGCAAGCCGAGTTTGCCGCCGTCTACCTGGCGCTGGGCCTGGACCAGGTGCACGGCCTGGGCCTGCCCGGTGAGCACCTGGCCGGCGTGCAGGATGCAGTGGCCTTTATCGCCGCGCTGCGGCAGGCGGCTGACAAAAGCACGCTGCCCGTCGGCCGCCGGGTGCTGGTGATCGGCGGCGGCATGACGGCCGTAGACGCCGCCGTGCAAAGCAAATTGCTGGGCGCTGAAGAGGTGCACATGGCCTACCGGCGCGGCCCGGCCGAAATGGGCGCGTCCCCCGCCGAGCAAGACTGGGCGTTGACCCACGGCGTGGTGATCCACCACGGGTTGGCGCCCGAAGAAATCCTGGCCAGCGCGCCAACGGCCGCCGGACAGCCTGCCCATGTGATCGGCGTGCGCTTTGCCCGCCAGCAGCCGGTGCATGGCCGCTGGCAGCCCACCGGCCAGCACCACACCCTGGGCGCCGACATGGTGCTCAAAGCCATCGGCCAGAAGCTGGACATCGGCCTGCTGGCCGATTGCGGCCTGCGCCTGCAAAGCGGCCGCATCGTGGCCGACAGCGACGGCCGCACCGGCGTGCCGGGCCTGTATGCCGGCGGTGATTGCCGGCTGGGCGGGCGTGACCTGACGGTGGAGGCGGTGCAGGACGGCAAACGCGCGGCCCGCGCCATCCACACCCAGCTGAGCACCGACCGCCTGACGGCATGACCGCCAAGCCGCCTGATCGGCAGCCCCCACCAGCGACGAAACACCGGAGCCCCCCATGGCCGACCTGCGCACCACCTTTGCCGGCATCCACAGCCCCAACCCGTTCTGGCTGGCCAGCGCGCCGCCCACTGACAAGGCCTACAACGTGCACCGGGCGTTTGAGGCCGGCTGGGGCGGCGTGGTCTGGAAGACGCTGGGTGAAGAAGGCCCGCCGGTGGTCAACGTCAACGGCCCGCGCTACGGCGCGCTGCTGACGCCCGACCGCAAGATGCTGGGCTTCAACAACATCGAGCTGATCACCGACCGGCCGCTGCAACTCAATTTGCAAGAAATCCGCCAGGTCAAGCGCGCCTGGCCGGGCCGGGCGATGGTCGTCAGCCTGATGGTGCCGTGCACCGAGGCGGCCTGGAAAGCCATCCTGCCAATGGTGGAAGACACCGGCTGCGACGCCGTTGAGCTGAACTTCGGCTGCCCGCACGGCATGAGCGAGCGCGGCATGGGCGCGGCCGTGGGCCAGGTGCCTGAATACATCGAGCGGGTCACCCGCTGGTGCAAGCACTACAGCCGGCTGCCGGTGATCGTCAAGCTCACGCCCAACATCACCGACGTGCGCCTGCCGGCCGCCGCAGCCCAACGCGGCGGCGCCGATGCGGTGAGCCTGATCAACACCCTCAACTCGATCATGGGGGTTGATCCGGCTACGCTGACGATGAGCCCTGTCACCGGCGGCATGGGCTCACACGGCGGCTACTGCGGGCCGGCCGTCAAACCCATCGCGCTCAACATGGTGGCCGAAATCGGCCGCGCACCGGCCACCGCTGGGTTGCCGATCTCGGGCATCGGCGGCATCGGCACCTGGCGCGACGCGCTGGACTACATCGCCCTGGGCGCCGGCAATGTGCAGGTCTGCACCGCCGCGATGGTGTATGGCTTCAAGATCGTGCAAGAGATGGCCGACGGCCTGGCCGAGTACATGGACAGCATGGGCTTTGCCACCATCGACGACTTTCGCGGCCGGGCGCTGGGCACCGTCACCGACTGGCAATACCTCAACTTGAACGCCATCAGCAAAGCGGTGATCGACCAGGACAAATGCATTGCCTGCGGCCGCTGCCACATTGCGTGTGAAGACACCTCGCACCAGGCCATCACCGCGACAAAAGACGGCCAGCGCCACTTTGCGGTGATGGACGACGAATGCGTGGGCTGCAACCTGTGCGTCACCGTCTGCCCGGTGGCCGACTGCATCACGCTTCGCACGCTGGCCCCGGGTGAGGTGGATGCCCGCACCGGCCTGACGGTGAGCGCCGCGCCCGCCAACTGGAC
>JANMKO010000436.1:0-13540 GCA_031372085.1 Betaproteobacteria bacterium | reverse complement strand
CTGGGCTGGGCGCTGGTGGCCTTCAGCACACTGGGCATTGCGCTGTTTTTGCACTGGGGTGTTGAGGCCGCTGCGGGCCGGTGGCTGGAGTCGCTTAACGGCAAGCCGGCCAACATCCAGCTCACCTTTTCGCGGTTTTTCATCCGCGACTACGGGCTGGGCCTGCTGGTGATGCTGCACTTTGCCGGCATGCGCCGCGTGGCGCACCGGCTGGGCGGCCTGCTGCTGGCGGTGCAGGGGCCGGTGCGGTGGGTGGCGGCTTACACCTTCACGCTGTATCTGCTGCACCAGCCCTTGTTTTTGTTCTGGGGTGCGGTGCTGCGCGGCGGCAACCAGGGCTATGCCACCTGGGCCGGCACGACGGTGCTGGTGGCCGTGTCGGTGGTGCTGATCGGCAGCTTGACGGAGACGCGGCGCCATCGCCTGACGCGCTGGATCCGGGCCCGGCTGGTGGCCATCGGCACAGCCCGGGCGCCGCCGCAAGCCGGTTGACGGGGCGGGGCGGCGGGGCGGCGGGGCGGCGGTGCGCTGGGCCGGGCGGCGTGCCGGCCCGGCGCCGCTCAAACCGGCTCGTACAGCGTGACGCCTTTTTTGGCGGCGGCCAGCAGTTGGTCTGTGACCTCGGCCGCCGTGGTGCTGAACATCGGCACGTGGTGAAACGACCACTCTTGCAGGCTGTGGCGCGCCATGATTTTGCGCAGGCGCCAGATGTTGAAGCGGCCCTGGTAGGCCCGGCGGGTGAGCAAAAAAGGGATCTGCTCGGCCCGGTCGATCAGCGTCATCGGCAGCGGCGCACCCACCACGCTGGGCACCGGAAAGGCATCGCCCATCGCGCCCTCCACGTGGTGGGCCTGGGTCAGCACCTGCATCGGCTTGCCGATGCCGATGATGCGGGTGCGGTGGCTGGCCATGAACTCAAACGGCGTGCCCCGCCCGGCGGGGCTGGCCGCCAACTCATGGCCGGCGGTCAGCGCCGGGGCCAGCGGGCCCAGCGCCGACATGCGGTACACCGGGTGGCGGCTGATCTGCACGCCGGGCCAGCGGCGGAACAGCTCGGTGGCCAGGCCCATTTGCGACGGCGTGCGGCGCAAGTCAAAACGCGGGTTGGCGCTGAAGGTGTCAAAAGCGCCGCCCCACGGCGCCTGGCCAAAATAGAAGGCCGGCATCACCAGCGTGCGCTGTGGGCCGCACCAGTCCACCAGCATGCGCACCAGCGCCAGCGGTGTGCCGGTGTACATCGGCAGCATGTGGTTGACCGAGCTGTGCACCATCAAGATCTCAAAATCCGTGCCCACGCGCTGGTCGAGGTGCTGGCGCAGCGCGTCGGCGTCAAAGGTGCCGTGCACCAGGCGCAGCAGCGGCGCCAGCCGGCTGCGCAGGCGCAGGTAGCCGTCGCGCAGCGCGCCCACCTGCCCGCCCTTGAGGTAGCGCACGGCCAGGCCGGACGCAAATTCAAGCGGGCTCATCGGTCTGCGCGCGGGCTGGCCTGTGGGTTGGCGGCCTGCCGCGTCACAGCACGTTCAGCTCATTGAGCTTGTTCTGCGCTGCGCGCAGCAAGGCCAGCCCGGCCGGCACGCGCAGCAGCGGGTCGGCGGTGGGCACGGCTTGCGCCGGCGCACCCGCCATCGCGCCGAGCGTGCTGACCTCAAAGCGAGCCTTGTTTTGCGCCAGAAACCGGCACAGCGCGGCCAGGCGGCGCTGGTTGACGCGGTCGGGCCGCAGGCCGGCGCGCATATCGCCTTTGACAAACTCATGGCAGTGGGTGAGCAGCACCACCGCCGGTGCGCCCGCTGCGTGGGCCTGCAGCAGCAGGTGGCGGGCCTCGGCAAATGACGAGCCGGTGATGGTTAGCGCCTTGCGGTGGCGGCGCGGGCCCAGCTGCAAATCGGCGTAGGTCAGCACCGGCAGCTCGGTGATGCCGTCGATCAGGTGGATGCCGGCGTTCCATTGCAGCGCGGGCTCTTGCGGCTCAAACACCGCGCGCGCGATGTTGGACGCCACCACCAACCCTACCTGCGACATGGCCCGGTACACCGTGCGGTCCACCATCAGGTTGCCGGTGCGCAGCGCCACCGGCGCTGTCAAGCCCCAGCGGGCAAAGGTGTCGATGCCGCGCTGCATCCAGCCCACCAGCTGGCCCAGCGGGCGGCCGTGCAGGTGGTCGGTGGGCGGCACCCGCGCCAGCTCAGCCTGCCACTGCGGGTGGTCAAAATACGTCCACACCGGGTGCAGGTGCAATTGCAGATCATGGCCGGCGGCGGCAATGCGCCGCGCCAGATCGCCCATCGGTGCGTCACCAAAGTAGGCGGTTTGCAGCGCCTCGACAAAAAACGTCGCCGGCAGGCCAAACTCGGCAAAGGTGTCGAGCATGAAGCCCAGACCCTCGGAGCGCCCGGCCACCGTGCCCAGCACGTTTTGCGCACCGATGGGCGCCAGGGTGGACGGTGCGCCAAATGCCCCACCGATACTGAATTCGGTATCAATGGTGATGAAGACTTTGGTTTTCATCGCCGCGCCAGGGTTTACTGCGGGTTGTCGTACCAGCATTTTGGCAACGCAAAATGCGCTTTGGGCGAGCTGTCGCTGTCCAGCGGGTGCGGAAACACCGTGGCGCCCACCGGATCGACAACCCGGTCCTTGCGC
This sequence comes from Betaproteobacteria bacterium, assembly GCA_031372085.1. Lineage (GTDB taxonomy): Bacteria > Pseudomonadota > Gammaproteobacteria > Burkholderiales > Burkholderiaceae_C > Pseudaquabacterium. The sequence continues at coordinate 10,897 of JANMKO010000436.1, read as the reverse complement.
AAAAAAGTGAACTCGGCAGCCGGCGGTATCGACAAACCCCAGCGCTCAAACGTGGGGTGAAAATTATTCGGGTGGATGTGCACGCAGGTGTGGGTTTGCAGTATTTTCTCGAAGGCCCGCGACGCCACGCCGAAAAACGGCTGGTTCCAAAGCTGGTTCAGGTTGTGAAACTCGGCCACGATGATACGGAACCGGGCCAGCAGCGCGTCTGACATCGCCAAAAACGCCTCGTACTCATAACCTTCGATATCGATTTGCAGCATCAGGTCTGATTTTGCATCAGGCAGGGTTGACGCCACCCAGTTGTCAATCGTCATGAAGTCGTCGTCGGTGGTGACGCCGACATACTTCTTGGTGAAGTGGAACAACGCGTGCCATTCGGCCGGCTGCTCAACCGAGCGGTCGGCCATGAAGACCTTCATGCCCAGATCGGCACAGTCTTTCTCGAACCCGGATATAAAACTGACGCCGGGTGAATAACAGGCATCGATACCCGCCAGGTCATCCGGTACCAGATAACCGCCGTCACCGGTGGGGCCAAGCCGACGCAAACCTTTGGCGGTATTGACGGGTTGCAGCTTGCGCACCAGCGCCTGCACTTTGTCGTGGTCGGTCAACGTGGTCGGAAAAGCCTTGCCGCGCGCAAGAATGTTGAAAGCAATGGACCGGACAAGTTCGCTCATCAGTAACACCTCAATCTGTATGTGTCGGACAACAATCTGTATGACTGGCCACTACAACCGGCCCGCACCGTGTTGTTGCGGCTGGGCCGCCGGATAAACCGGGCCGTCGGCGCCCAGCGCCAGCCGCCGCCGCAGCATGCCGCCAGCCCGGTCGGGCCCGATATGCCGGGCCGGCGCGCGGCACACGTCTGGCGTGGCCATGATAAGCGCCGCCTGCGCGCTGGCCGCATAAGGAATGGCAAATCCGGTGCCGGCCAGATCGGCCTGCATGCGGGCCAGGTAAGAGCCGGCCCGGACAATCGTCGGCCGGCCCAGTTGAATGGCCCGGCCAAATATGCCGGATGACTGGTCGTAATCGGGCCGGTAGCAGGCCCAGACATAATCTACCAGGGCGTACAGAGGAATTATTTCATCGTCGCGCAGCGGCCCGTCCAGAAACAGCCCACCGCCGCCTGTGAAACTGCTCACCAGGCGCTTGTCAACGTCCCAGTTGGGGCCGATGCAGACAAAGAGATAACGCTCACGAATCTCGGGCTGCGCATACAGCGCCATGAAATATTCCACACCCTTGACACGCCGCTGGTGGCCGATGGTGGCCACGATCTTGCGCCCGGCAGCGGCTTGCAGCAGCGCGGCCTTCATCGGCTGTGCCGACGCGCCCGATGGCGAATTGAGCCAGGCCACATCCCAGAACTGCAAGTCGTACATCCAATCGGTGGCATAACGCGCCAGACGCGGCTCGACCCAATGCGGCATGAAGGTGATCAACTCAGCGCCCGGCACATATTTGAGCAGCCGCAGCAATAGCTGCTTCAGTTTCTGCGCGATGCCTTCGCGTTGAAAAATGGTTTCACTGCGCACCGACAATCCCAGCGTTGGCCGGCCCAACAGCGCCCGGCCCACTGCCAGCAAGAAAAAGGCCACCAGATAATCATCACAAGTAGAGCAAACCAGTTTCTTGGCGGCCAGCAGCAAAGGCCAGCGCTGGCCAAACCTGCCCCACGCCACCTGCCCGCCCAGCACCCGGCGCAACACCCGGAAGTAATCACGCCGGTGGCCGTCGCGGTAGACGTCGAATATCACCAGGCCCAGCCGATGCGCGCGTTTCATCTCAACACCGCCACCCGGCCAGGTGACACGCCCGCCGCGCGCCGTCAGGCGCTGGCACGCTGCCGCCCGATATTGCGCATCCAGCGCAGCGCCAGCCAATTGGTCACCGTGTAAATACCCTGCCAGCGCAGCGTCAAGGCCTCGGAACGCGGGTACAGATCGCGGATGTCGGCCGGCATGCCGGCCAGCCCTTTGGCCTTCAACTCGGGCCCGAGCAGCTTGAACTCGTAGTAGCGCCGGGCGTAGCGGATGGCGCGCTTCCAGTAAAACTGCCAGTCAGACAGGCGGGTGAGCGTGAGTGAGTCAAACACCCAGGCCGAATCCCAGACGGCGGCAATGCGGCCCAGGTCCATCGGCCGGTCAGCCGGGGCCAGGTCCCATTGCAGCAGGGTGCCGATCAGCGCGTCGTCGCCCTCAAAATTGAGCGGGATGCGCACGCCCAGCGCCTGCATGCGCTCAACAAAGCTGCCACGCAGCGCGTACAGGCCGGCCACCAGCGCGTGCTCTTCCATCTGCGCCTTGCGGTCGCGCTCAACATTGCGGCCTGAGCCGGGTGGCGCGGCGGCGCCGTTGGTGTGGCCGTCTTGCTGCATGGCACGGCGCAGCGCACGCAGTGAGCCGGGCACGATGCGCACGTCACCGCAGGTGAAGAAATACGCCTCGCGGCCGGGGCAGGCTTTGGCCGCCGTGTCGTGGATGAAGACGTTCCAGGCATTGCACTTGTCGCCCAGCCGGATCGACACCAGCTTGACCTCGGGGCGCTGGCGGGCATAGGCCAGCACCCGCTCTTCGGTGCGGTCGGTGCAGCCGTTGGCCATCACATAGACCTCCAGCCGCTGGTCGGGCTCACTGGCCAGGATGCTGTCGAGCGCCGCGTCGATGCCTTCTTCTTCGTTGTAAGCCAGCACCATCACCGGCCAGGGCGCCATGTCAGCCGTGCTGGCGGTGCTGGCGGTGCTGGCCGTGCTGGCCGTGCTGGCCGTGCTGGCGGGTGCGGCAGCCGGCGCGGCGGCGCTGGCGGCGCTGGCGGCGCTGGCAGTGGCGGGTGGGGACAGGGCCATGGGGGGTTCTCCTTGCTTGAATCGGGTGGGCGTCAACCCGGCGTGCTGGCCAGCTGGGCCGAGCCGCGCCGCGACGACCACAGCGTGCTCAGCATGCGCGCGCCAAAGCGCAGCCGTGAGCGGTCCCAGGGCGTGAAGCGCGGGATCTGCATGCAGTCGGTGCGGCCATTGGCGGCGCCCCGGGCGGTGGTGACGGCGGCCTCAAAACCCAGCGCCCGGGCGATGGCAACGCTGTCGGCGTTGAAGTCTTCCCCGGGCTGGCCGTTGGGGTAGGCAAACAGCGTCACCGGCTCACCCAGCAGGCGCTCAAGGTGGTGCTTGCTGTCGGCCATCTCCTGGCGCGCGGCGTCGGCCGTCAACGTGGCCAGGATGGGGTGCGACACGGTGTGCGCGCCGATCTGCATGCCGCCGTGGTGCATCTGGCGCACCTGGGCCGATGTCAACATCAGGTCTGCCGGCAGGTGGGCGCCCGAGCGGCGGTGGATTTCTTGCACCAGCGCCTCACGCCGCGCCACCGGCAGGTATTTGATGCGGGCGATGACGGCTTCCAGCGCGATGCGCCGTTGCAGCGTGCTGGCCAGCGCAAAGACCGGGGTGTCGGGGCCCAGCAGCTCACGCAGGTCGATGCTGGGCAGGGTGGACCGGCGCAACGACTCGATCACCCGGTCGTTCCACATGCAGCCGCCGTCCTAGAAGCCGGTGGCGATGAAAAACGTTGCCGGCAGGCCCTGGCTTTGCAGGATGGGCATGGCCACGTGCAGGTTGTCGGCATAGCCGTCGTCAAAGGTGATGGCCAGCGCACGCCGGGGCAAGGTGCCGTTGCGCAGGCGGCGCGCCGCGTCGTCCAGCGGCAGGGTGCAGAACATCGACTGCACCCAGCGGCACAGCTCGGTGAAGCGCTGGGCGTGCATGGCCTCGGGGTACAGCGGGTCGGGCGCCGGCAGCACGCGGTGGAATACCAGCACCGACAGCCGGGCTTGCGCACCGCCGGGCGACGCCACATTGAGCAGGGGGCGGACCATGGCGTCAGCCCCGCTGCGCGACGGCAAGCAGGCCGGGCAGCGTCGTCCAGCCGGGTGCGTAGACGGGCTCTCGCTGCCAACCGCCAGACAGCACCCAGGCCCGCGCGATGACCACCAGCATCATGATGTTGTAGGGCAGATCAAAATAGGCCAGGCTCAAGAATGCGCCGCCCACGAGATAACCCACCAAAGAAACCTGCACCATCGCGCCAAGATCGGCACACCATTTTGCCTGCGGTATTTTGACGGCCTGGCGACGCAGCCAGCCGGCTTGCCACCAGGTCATCGCCCAAATCAGCACAAACAGCGCCAAACCGATGAAGCCGTGGTTGCCGAGTATCTGAAAATAAATACTGTGGGCCGCCCGGGCGCCCGCCTCGGGGTTGTGTGAGTATTTGTTGAACAGCTCTTGCCGCACGGTATTGAAACCCACCCCGGTGGGGTAGTCGAAGGCCAGGTTCCAGGCGGTGGACCACGCCGCCAGGCGGCCTTGCGCCGAGCCGTCGTCCTGGTAAGCGCCGATCGTGTCCATGCGCTTGGTCCAGGTGTCGGGCATGAACCCGATCAAGCCCACGGCGATGCACAGAATGACCACGCCGCTGACCACCCGGTTGGTGCCGCGCCACCAGAACAGTGCTGCCATCGACGCCAGGGCCAGCAAAGCGCCGCGCGACTGCGTGCCCAGCGCCGACGTGGCGCACAACACCATGGCCGCCAACATCGCCCGCTTGCCCCACAGGCTTTGCAACTGCATTTGCAGGAACCGGAGCATCGGGATGGTCATCACCAAGGCCAACCCAAACTCGTTGTTGTCCTCGATGAAGGTGCCGGGCGGGCCCCAGACACGCTCATTGCCGCCGCCCAGAAAGGTGAAGATGCCGCCTTTGACGCCCAGCAGCCCCAGCGCGCCTGCTGCCACCCAGGTCAGGGCCAGGGCGTGCTTCTTGCTGTGCAGCACCATCAGGCCGACCAGCACCATGGCGTCGATCTTCATCACCTTGTTCCACTGCGCATAGTCGCCGTCGATGCCCAGCCCGTTCAACCACGAGATATTCATCCACACGATGAACACGCCGAACACCGCGACCACCGGGCTTTTGAACGGCGACGCACGCTCGTCTTTGGTGAACAAGAAACCCAGCACCGTGCAGACAGCCGCCACCGCGGCCACCGGCGCGTCGAAGGCAAAGCCGTAGGTGTAGCGGTGCGGGTTCATGATGCTCAGCCAGGTCCACAGCATCACGCCGATCCACGGCCGGCGCAGCGCCGCCAGCGCGCCGACCAGCACGATGCCGAGAACGATGACATCACGCATGCGGCGGGCTCACACCGGCAGCGCCACGCGGCTGACCACGTAGCGGTGCTTGCCGGATGTCTCGGCCGGGATGTCGCCGACCACCTGCACCTTGACGGCCACCGCTGCGCCCAGCCGGCGCTGCATGCCCAGCGTGATGGTTTGCAGCAGCGCGCCATCGAAGCCGGGCGCCACCACCAGCAGCACGGTGGTGCTGAGCAGGCTGTCCTGGATGATCTTGAAGCGTTGCACGCCCGGCAGGTCTCGCACGATGTAGATCAGCGCCAGGCCGTGCATCACCGTGCCGTCGGCGGCCACCACAAAATCGGTGGTCCGGCCCTGGATTTCTTTGAGCAGCGGCAGGCCCCGGCCACAGGCGCAGGCGTCGGTGCCCAGCACCGCCACATCGCCAGTGCGGTAGCGGATGAACGGAAAGTCGCGCGTGGCCAGGTGGGTGGTGACGATCTCGCCCGGCTGGCCGTCGGCCACCGGTTGGCCGTCGCGGCCGACCAGCTCGATGATGATGTGCTCGGCGCTGATGTGCATGCCACCGGACGGGCACTCATGGGCCATGAAGCCGGCGTCGCGCCCGCCGTAGCCGTTGGCCACCGGGCAGCCAAAAACGCGGCCGATGGTGGCGCGCTGCTCGTCGTACAGCCGCTCGGACGTGACAAAGGCCACCCGGATGCCCAGGTCATGCAGCGCGACGCCGCGTTTCTCGGCGTGCCGGGCGATGTGGGTGAGCGCCGACGGGTAGCCAAACAGCATGCGCGGGCGCTGCTGGCGGATGGCGGCGATGAAGCTGTCAAGCTTGCTGTCCGACATCTCGAAGGCCGGCAACAGCTGGCTGCGCAGCAGCTTGTCGCGCCAGCGGCGCACGGTGTCTTGCGCACCCAGCTCGATCGGTGAGCCCCAGACCACCATCTCGGGGTCACCGATGTCCACGCCCCACCAGCGGGTGGCGCGCCATTTGGCGGCCACGTCGTGGCTGACCCGGTCTTTGCCGATGAAAAACACCAGCGGCTCACCCGACGAGCCGCCGGTGTTGTAGCGCTGCAACGGCCCGTGGCCGTCGGCCTTCAGCCGGTCGGTGTGGGCGCGGATGTCGGCCTTGCCCAGCAGCGGCAGGCGGCGCAGTGCGCTGACCGATTGCACCCGCGCCGGCTCAAAGCCGTGCTGCGCAAACAGATCGCGGTAATACGGCACGCGCTGGCCCACATCGGCCAGAAACAGCCGCAGCCGGGCCACGCGGTCGGCCTCGATGGCCTCACGCGGCCACCACTGGCTGCGCTCCAGCCGCGCACGCATGGCCACCGAGGCATGGCCTTTGAGGCGCTCATGCAGCGGGAAGATGGCGCCCGCGCAAACAGCGGTGTAGGCGCTCACCGGCGCGCCCCCGGGCTGGCGGCTGCGGCGCGGCGGTAGGCGTCGAGCCAGAGCGATTTGACACGCGGCCAGGCGTAGCTTTCGGCCTCGGTGCGGCCGGCCCGGGCCAGCGCAGCGGCCAGCGCCGGGCTGGCCAGCACGCGGCAGGTGGCTTGCGCCATCGCGCTGGCGTCACCCACCGGCACCAACAGGCCGTTGACGCCGTGCGTCAGCATGTCGGGGATGCCGCCGGCATCGGTGCTGACCACCGGCAAGCCGCTGGCAAAAGCCTCCAGCAGCGAGATCGGCATGTTGTCCACGGTGCTGGGGTTGAGCACGCAATCGGCGTTGGCATAAAGCTGGGGCATGTCGGCATTTTCGATTCTGCCGGTGAAGCGCACAGCGCCACCCAGCCCGAGTTTCGTGACAAGTGCCTGCAAGCGGCCCAGCTCGGGCCCGCTGCCGGCCACCGCCAGCGTGGCCGCCGCAAACTGCTGGCGCACCTGGGCAAAAGCGCGGATGGCGGTGGCGATGTCGTAGATGGGCTCCAGGTTGCGGGCCACCACCAGGTGCGGCGCATTGCCGAAGTGCCGTGGCGCCACGGGGGTGAAGCGCGACAGGTCGATGATGTTGGGCACCACCTCGGCGTCCAGCCCGTGGCGGGCAAACACCCGCTGCAAGAACCGCGACGGCGTGACGCGCAGCGACGCCTGCCTCAAAGTTTGGTGCACATGGCGTGAGGTGCCTGCCAAGAACTGATCGGCATGACCGCCCCGGTAATTGACGATCACCGCCGTGCCGCGCAGCCGGGCCATCAGCACCGCCGGTGCCGCAAAAAGATGCCAGGCCCAGCCCGAGTTGGCAAACACATGCATCACCTGCGACCGGCCCGCTGCCCGCCACAGCGCCAGCAGGTAAGGCAGCAGCCGGACCAGCGCGCGCACGCCCGGCACCGCGCCCACCCACTGCGGCCGGTACGGCGCGTTGTTGCGCACCAGCTCCACGCCGATGCCGTCGCCGCCCAGCAGGCGTACCAACTGCTCACACTGGTTGGCCATGCCGCCCGACGGCGGTGGCACCGGCCCGACCACGCAGACCCGGGTGATGCCAGCGGCGGCCATGGGCATCACCAGGACAGACCTTCGACCCGGGCCCGAAAGGCGCTGCGGTTGGGCAGCTTGACCAGATCGATCAGCACCTGGTCGGCACGGCAGCCCAGCGCCAGCGCGTCGGCCACGGCCGCGCCCGACAAGCCCACCACCAGCACGTCGCTGGCGGCAATCACCGTGCCGATCTCGGGCTGCAGCAGTTGGCCGATGTGCGGCAGGTGGCTGTCGATGAAGCGGCGGTTGGCGCCGATGAGTTGCGACAAATGCACCTCGGGGTCGTAGACCGAGAGCTGCATGCCTTTGCCGATCAACTGCTCGGCCAGCGTGACCAGCGGGCTCTCGCGCAGATCGTCGGTGCCGGTCTTGAACGACAGGCCGATGAAGCCGATGCGGCGCTTGCCGGTGGCCAGAATCTTGCGCAGCGCCAGCCCCAAATGGGCCTGGTTGGACGGCAGGATGGCGGCCAGCATCGGCAGATCAACATCATGGCTGCGCGCCAGGTGGCTGGTGGCGCGCAAATCCTTGGGCAGGCACGACCCACCAAAGGCAAAACCGGGCTTCAGGTAGGCCGGCGAGATGTTGAGCTGGGTGTCCTGGCACACCAGATCCATCACCTCGAAGGCATCAACGCCCAGCGCCTGGCAGAGCCGGGCGGTCTCGTTGGCAAAGGTGATCTTCAGCGCGTGGAAGTTGTTGCAGCAGTACTTCATCATCTCGGCCGACCGCACCGAGGTGGTGATGAACTTGCACGGCAGGTGGCCAAACAGCGCCCGCAGCCGGTCGGCCGGGTGGGCGTGGTTGGCGCCCAGCACGGTGAACGGCGGCTTGTCGTAATCGCGGATCGACGAGCCCTCACGCAAGAACTCGGGCTGGAAGCAGAGGTGGAAGTCGACCCCGTCGCGGCCACCCGATTCGGCTTCGATGATGGGCCGCAGCACGTCTTCCACCGTGCCGGGCACCAGCGTGGACCGGAACACCACCACATGCTGGTTGCGCTTGTGCGCCAGGGCTTGGCCCATCTCATGGGCCAGGCGCAGGATGGCGCCCTGGTCTTGGCTGCCGTTGGGCGCCGACGGCGTGCCCACGCAGACCAGCGACAAATCCGAGTCGAGCACCGCGCGCTGGGCGTCGGTGGTCACCGTCACCCGGCCGCTGGCGGCCACGCGGGCCATCAGCTCGACCATGCCTTCTTCGACCACCGGGGTTTTGCCCGACGCGATCAGGTCGAGTTTGGCCGGGTCGATATCAACACCGATCACGTCATGGCCGTCACGCGACAAGCAGGCCAGTGACACCGCACCGACGTAGCCGAGGCCAAATATGCTGATCTTCATGCAGGGGTTCCGATGAGGGTGGCGTGCGACTGGCGGCAGCGCTCGATCAGGCTGTCCAGCCTGTGCATCGAGCGCGGCCAGGCGTGGTGGCTCAGCATGCGCTGGCGGCCGGCCTGGGCCAGGCGCTGGCGCTCAGCCGGATTGTCGGTGATGCGCAAAATCGCTTTTGTGATGTCTGCCGCACTGTCGGCCACCAGCAGGTGGGTTTCGGCCAGCGCGTCCACCCCACCGGCGGCCACGCTGCTGGTGACCACCGGCACGCCCATGGCCATGGCTTCGAGGATCTTGTTTTGCGTGCCACGGGCGATGGCCAACGGCGCCACCATCAGCGCCGAGCGCCGCACAAACGGCCGCACGTCGGGCACCGACCCGGTGACGGTGACACCGGGCAACTCAGCCAGTTTTTGCATTTCGGGCGACGGCTCAGCGCCGATGATCAGCAACTGCATCGCTGGCCGCTGGGCCCGCAGCAACGGCCACACATCGCGGCAAAAGCGCCGCATGCACTCCTGGTTGGGGTAGTAGTCCATGCGGCCGATGAAGCTGATGGTCTGCGGCTCATGCGGTGCATCGCCGGGGCTGAAGAACTCGGCGTCCACGCCATTCGCAAACCAGTCGGTCAGCGCGCCGGTGGCGTAGCTGTCCAGGGTGTCGCGCTCGGCCCGGGTGGTGGCGGTGCACAAGTCGAATTTGCGCGCCAGCCGCTTTTCGGCCCACTGCATCTTGTGGCCCTCCAGCGTGTAGCCCCAGCACAGCGGCCAGGGCTTGTAGTGGGCGTACTCCAGCCACTTTTGTGAATCCATGTCGCCGAAATCGAGAATCTTTGGAATGCCGGTGACGTGCTCAACATACTGCGCCACCGACGAGCAGTGCACAAATATCAGATCCCAGGTCTGCTCGGCCAGCAATTTGCGGATGCGGGCGGCCAAATGCGGTGAGTAAAAGTAGCCCATCGACGACGGTGTGCGCAGCGGCAGCCGGGCCACCATGCGCGCCATTTGCAGCGGCTCACGCACGGCGCCGGCCTCAAACGCGGCGCAGTGGGCGGCAATGCCTTGCCCCTCCAGCGCCTCGGCGTCTGATCGCACCAGTGAGCACACCGTCACCCGGTGGCCCGACGCGCTGAAGTGGCGGATCATGTTGAACGGCCGGATCTTGCCGCCGCGCTTGGGCGGGAACGGGAACCGGTGGCAGACGTAGAGGATGTTCATCGCAGGTTCAGGCTGTGCCCACTGTCAAGCCCGGGCGAAGCGTTTGAGCTCATCGGCCACATCGTCGGGCGTGCGCTGGTCGAGGTAGAGCCGGCTCCAGATCTCCAGGTTCATCAGTGACAGCAGCGCGTCGGTGCCGTCGATGCGGTTGGCCTCGTGGTCGGCCATCAGTTGATCGACCACCGGCGGGTGGAACAAGCCCCGGCGGCGTACCACCTCGGGCGCCAGCAGGCCACGCAGCAGCGGCGCCAGCTCCCGCTTGAGCCAGGCGCCCATGGGGGTGCCGAAGCCGCGCTTTTTGCGGTGCAGGATGTCGGGCGGCAGCAAATCGCCCAGCGCCGACTTCATCAAGCCCTTGAGCTGGCCGCCGGGCACCTTCAGGCTGGCCGGCATCGCCGCAGCCATCTCCACCAGCTCATGGTCGAGCAAGGGCACGCGGCATTCCAGTGAGACGGCCATGCTCATCTTGTCGGTGAGCATCAGCAAGTCATCGGGCAGCTGGGTTTCGGCGTCCACCGCCATCATGCGGTTCAGCTCGTCTTGCTGGCCGGCGCCGGCAAACGCACGGTCCAGCGCGTCGGGCGCGTTGCCGGGCGGGTGGACCATCAACTGGGCCACGCTGGCCTGCGCCATCACCTGCAGGTAACTGCGGTAGCGCGCGTCGGGCGACAGGCCGGCGCTGGCGACAAAGCCCTTGGCCAGGCGCAG
>JANMKO010000401.1:0-1685 GCA_031372085.1 Betaproteobacteria bacterium | reverse complement strand
GGCGCCTACCTGATCAACATCGCGCGCGGCGGGCATGTGGTCGAGCCCGACCTGCTGGCCGCCGTGCAATCGGGCCACCTGGCCGGTGCGGCGCTGGATGTGCAGGCCCATGAGCCGATGGCCGACGACGACCCGCTGTGGTCCGTGCCCGGCATCACCATCACGCCGCACATCGCCGCGCAATCGTCGGCCAACACGGTGGCGGCGCAGTTTGTCGCCGGCCTGCGCTGCCTGCAACGGGGTGAGCCGCCGCCCCACCCGGTCGACCGCCACCTGGGTTTTTGAAGCCGACGCGGGCCCGCCCGCAGGCACCCGCCAGCAGGCCGCTGGCAAGCCAGGCTGCGCAAGCCGAGTGCTCGCCCTGTTTGTTCGCCTTGTTTGCGCGACCCGTCGGCACGCCTGGTTCGCATGCCCGGTTCGCACACACGCCAAGTTCGCACGTCCGGTTTTCGCGACCCGTCGGCACCCCTGGTTCGCACGCCAGGTTCGTACGATCAATTGATCCAAACCTCTTGCGGGCTTATTTGGTTTAACGTTAAACTAAATTCAGCTTGTCCTTAACAGGAGTTGGTGATGGAGCGACGCAATTTCATCCGCCTGGCCGGCGGTGGCGTGGTGCTGGCGGCCCGGGCGGGTCTGGGTGCGGGTCTGGCCACGGGTTTGGGGCTGTTGGGCGGCTGCTCACTGGCCGACGTGCCGCCTGGCGCAGTGGCCGCCTGGCAAGGCCCGGCCGCAGCCGCCGAGCTGCGCCACTGGGTGTTGTCGTATGCGCTGTTGGCGCCCAACCCGCACAACCAGCAGCCCTGGCTGGCCGATCTGCGCACGGCCGGCGAGATCGGGTTGCGGCTCGACATGCAGCGCCTGCTGCCCGCCACTGACCCATTCGGCCGGCAGATTCTGCTGGGCGCCGGTGCCTTTCTGGCGCTGCTGACGATGGCCGCCGCTGAGCGCGGCCAGCGCACCGACATGGCCCTGTTTCCGGACGGTGAGCCCGGTGCGCAGCTGGACGACCGGCCGTTTGCCCGGGTGCGGCTGGTGGCCGATGCAGCGGTGCCACGCGACCCGCTGTTTGCCCAGGTGCTGGCGCGCCGCACCGACCGCCGCGCCTATGACCCGGCGCGGCCGATTGCCGCCGCCGACGTGCAGCGCCTGCAAGCCGCCGCCAGCGGGCTGGCGCTGCGCTTTGGCGTGGCCGGGGTTGCCAACGGCACGGCAGCTGACCGCGCCCGGCTCGGTGAAATCCGCCAGCTGGTGCGCGAGGCCTGGCGCATCGAGCTGACCACCGAGCCGGCGATGATGGAGTCACTGCGGCTGCTGCGCGTGGGCAGTGCCGAGATCGACCAGCACCGCGACGGCATCAGCATCACCAGCCCGCTGCTGCTGGCGCTGGTCAAGACGGGGCTGTTTGACCGGCGCCAGTTTCCGGCGGCCGAGTCCAGCGCCACCACCGGGCAGATCCGCGACTTTGATGCCATCACCGCGTCCACCCCGGCCTACCTGTGGCTGGTCAGCCAGGGCAACCGCCGGGCGCAGCAGATCGACGCCGGCCGGGCTTATCTGCGCATCAACCTGGCCGCCAGTGCCGCCGGGCTGGCGCTGCACCCCAATCAGCAAGCGCTGCAAGAGTATGCCCAGGTGGCCGGGCCGTACCGCGCGCTGCATGCGCTGCTGGACGCGCCCGCGCC
>JANMKO010000398.1:0-3323 GCA_031372085.1 Betaproteobacteria bacterium | reverse complement strand
GTGGTCAACAACGCCCAGCGTGAGCACCAGGAATTCATGGCCAGCGTGCAGGCGGTGGCCTTCGAGAACGGCGCGGCCATCAGCGCGCTGCCGGCCGATGGCATTGCGGTGTATCCGGCCGATGACGCCCAGGCGTCGGTCTGGCGCCAGCTGGCCGGCGCCCGGGCGCGGCGCACATTTGCGATGCAGGGCGATACCGATGTGCAAGGCGATGCGCACTGGGTCAGTGAAACCGCCGAGGGCGTTGCCGGCGCTGACCGCCCTGCCAGCGCTGCCAGCACGGGCACCGGCGGCCACTGGGCGCTGCACCTGCGCACCCCCGTCGGCGGCGCCCACATCAACCTGCATGCCGCTGGCCAGCACAACCTGCACAACGCGCTGGCCGCCGCCACCACCGCGCTGGCCGCTGGCGCGCCGCTGGCGGCCGTCGCCCAGGGGCTGGCGGCCTTCCGCCCGGTCAGCGGCCGCTCGCAAACCAGCCTGCTGCGCCTGGCCGGCCAGCCGTTGCTGCTGGTCAATGACAGCTACAACGCCAACCCCGATTCGGTGCGCGCCGCGATTGATTTGCTGGCCTCGCTGCCGGGCCCGCACTGGCTTGTGCTGGGCGACATGGGCGAGGTGGGCGACCAGGGCCCGGCCTTCCATGCCGAGGTGGGCGCTTGTGCGCGCAGCGCCGGCATTGCGCATTTCTGGGCCGTGGGCAGCGCCTGCGCCGGCGCGGCAACCGCTTACGGCCCGGGCGCCCGTCACTTTGCCGACGTGCCGGCGCTGATCGCGGCACTGGGCGATGGGCCGGCCGGCGCGTACACCGGCGCGCTTACCGGCATCCCGGCCTGCGCCGCCGCACTGGTCAAAGGATCGCGCTTCATGCGCATGGAAACCGTGGTCGCCGCGCTGCAAGCGCGCAGCGCCGCAGAGCAGCAGAAAGCGTCCGATGCTGCTTAGCCTGTCGCAATGGCTGCTCACGCTGTTCCCCGAGTGGGGATTCCTGCGCGTCTTCCAGTACCTCACCTTCCGGGCGGTGATGTCGGCGCTGACGGCGCTGCTGATCGGCTTGTCGCTGGGGCCCTGGGTGATCCGCAAGCTCACCGAGTTGAAGATCGGCCAGCCGATCCGCGACTACGGCATGCAGTCACACCTGGTCAAACGTGGCACGCCGACGATGGGCGGGGTGCTGATCCTGCTGGGCATCGGCGTGGCCACGCTGCTGTGGTTTGACTGGAGCAACCGCTTTGTCTGGGTGGTGATGGGGGTCACCTTCGGCTTTGGCGCCGTGGGCTGGGTGGACGACTGGCGCAAGGTGGTGCAAAAAAACCCGGAGGGCATGCGATCGCGCGAAAAATTCTTCTGGCAATCGCTGATCGGCCTGGTGGCCGCGCTGTACCTGGCGTTCAGCGTGTCGGAGACCACCAACCTGCGCGTGCTGGAGCTGTTTGTGCGCTGGGTGCAAAGCGGATTTTCAAATGATTTGCCGCCCAAAGCCGATTTGATGCTGCCGTTCTTCAAAACGGTGAGCTACCCACTGGGCGTCTTCGGCTTCATCACGCTCACCTACTTTGTCATCGTCGGCGCCAGCAATGCCGTCAACTTCACCGACGGGCTGGACGGCCTGGCCATCATGCCGGTGGTGCTGGTGGGCTCGGCGCTGGGCATTTTTGCTTACATCGTGGGCAATGCGGTGTACAGCAAATACCTGCTGTTTCCGCACATCCCGGGCGCCGGTGAACTGCTGATCTTCTGCGGCGCGCTGGCCGGTGAGGGCCTGGCGTTCTTGTGGTTCAACGCCCATCCGGCGCAGGTGTTCATGGGCGATGTGGGCGCCCTGTCGCTGGGCGGCGGCCTGGGCACGGTGGCGGTGATCACCCGGCAAGAAATTGTGCTCGGCATCATGGGCGCGGTGTTTGTCGCCGAGGTGCTGTCGGTGATGTTGCAAGTGGGCTGGTTCAAGTACACCAAGGCCCGGTTTGGCCAGGGCCGGCGCGTTTTCAAGATGGCGCCGCTGCACCACCATTTTGAGAAAAGCGGCTGGACCGAAACCCAAGTGGTGATCCGGTTCTGGATCATCACGATGCTGCTGTGCCTGATCGGCCTGGCCAGCTTGAAGTTGCGTTGATCATCCGATGAACCACCTGGCCAACCTCAACGTGCTGGTGCTGGGCCTGGGTGAATCCGGCCTGGCGATGGCGCGCTGGTGCGCCCGGTTGGGCGCGCGGGTGCAGGTGTGGGATTCACGCAGCGCCCCGCCCCAGGCCGCCGCGCTGCGCGAGGCCGTGCCGGCGGCCGCATTGCGCAGCGGCGCGCTGGCCGCCGATGCCCTGCACGGCGTGCAACTGCTGCTCAAAAGCCCCGGCCTGGCGCCCGGCGATGCGCGCATTGCGCCGCTGCTGGCGGCGGCGCAGGCCAGCGGCATCGCAGTGCGCGGTGAACTCGATTTGTTTGCCCGGGCGCTGGCCGATTTGCAGGCCGAGCGCGGCTACGCGCCCAAGGTCTTGGCCATCACCGGCACCAACGGCAAGACCACCACCACGGCCATGTGCGCCCTGCTGGTGGCGCGCTGCGGCCTGCGGGTGGCCGTGGCCGGCAACATCGGGCCGACGATGCTGGGCACGCTGGCAGCGGCGCTGGACAGCCCGCCGGGGGCTGACGCCGCTGCGCTGCCCGAGGTCTGGGTGCTGGAGCTGTCCAGCTTCCAGCTCGATGCCGTGCGGGGCTTTGAGCCCGATGCCGCCGCCGTGCTCAACATCAGCCAGGACCACCTCGACTGGCACGGCACGATGGCCGGCTACACGGCGGCCAAGGCGCGCATTTTTGGCGCGCACAGCACCCGGGTCATCAACCGCGACGACCCGCGCTGCGAGGCCATGGCCCCCGCACCGGTGTGGGCCAAAGGCGGCCGGGGCCGGCCGGCGGTGGATATGGCCGCCAAAACCGTGCGCTTCGGTCTGGGCGCGCCGCAGCACCCGGGTGACTTTGGCCTGGTGGTGGAGAACGGCATGGCCTGGCTGGTACGGGCGCGTGAGGGCGACGAGACCCTGAAACGCCGCGATGCTGAAGAAATCCATTTGCAGCGCCTGATGCCGGCCGACGCACTGCGGGTGCGCGGCCGCCACAACGCCGCCAATGCGCTGGCCGCACTGGCGCTGGCCTCGGCCATCGATTGCCCGCTGGCGCCCATGCTGCACGGCCTGCGTGAATACGCCGGTGAGCCGCACCGGGTGGCGCAGGTGGCCCGGGTTGGCGACGTGGCGGCCTTTGACGACAGCAAAGGCACGAACGTGGGCGCCACCGTGGCCGCACTGTTGGGCCTGGGTGCTGACCAGGCA
>JANMKO010000380.1:0-2127 GCA_031372085.1 Betaproteobacteria bacterium | reverse complement strand
CGGCAGCGCCAGCAGCCCGGCGGTGGCGGCCAGCGCGCCGCGCCAGCCGCAGAACCGGTCGCCCAGCATGATCGAGATGTTGATGATGTTGGGCCCGGGCAGCACCTGGCCGATGGTCAGCAGCTCGACAAACTGCGGCGCGCTCAGCCAGCGCTGGCGCTCCACCAGCTCACGGTGGGCCACCGGCAGCACGCCGCCAAAGCCCTGCAGCGCCAGGCGGTTGAAGACGCGGAACAGCTCTGCGCAAGACGCCGGCCGGCGCAGCGCCGGCACAGCGGCATCGGCGTCGGGGTGGGGGTCGCGATCATTGCCGGGATCATTGCCGGGATCGATGCCGGCACCGGTGCCGGCCGGCGCGCCCGGCGCCGGCTCAGCCATGGCCGTTGCCCTGGTGCATGCGCCGCGCCGCCCAGGCGCTCAAGCCCAGCGCGGCCAGCAACCATGCCAGCCCCACCCAATGCAGCGCGCCATAGCCGCTGTGCGCCACCATCGCACCGCCGCTGGCCGAGCCCAGCGCCTGGCCGGCGTACATCGCCGATGTGTTGAGCGCGATCAGCGCCGGGGCCAGCGCCGGTGCGGCCAGGCCCAGCCGGGCTTGCTGGGCCGAGTTGGTGGCAAAGCAGCCCAGCGCCCAGGGCGCAATCACCGCCACCATCAGCGCGATGCTGGTGGCCAGCGGCCACAACAGCAGCGACAAGCCCATGCAGCCCAGCATCACCGCCACCGTGCGGGCGGCGCCCAGCCGGTCGATGTAGCGCGCCACCAGCACATTGCCCAGCACACCGACCGCACCAAACCACAAGAACAGCCCGCTGATCTCGGCCGCGCTGGCGCCCAGCACCTGGTGGTAGTAGGGCGCAAAGTAGCTGGACAAGGTGAACTGGCCGGCCGCACTGAGCGCGGTGACGCCCACGGTGCCGATCAGCGCCGGGTGGGTGAACACCTGCGCCCAGTGCGCCCGTGACAGCGCCGCCGGCCGCACGCCGTCCGGCAGCGTGCACCAGACCCAGACGGCGCCGCCCAGTGACAACACCGCCACGCCGGCAAAAGCCCAGCGCCAGCCCCACACCTCACCCACCCAGGCCGAGATCGGCATGCCCAGCACGGCCGACAGCGACCAGCCCAGAAAGATGAAGGTGATGGCCCGGCCACGCTGCTCGGGTGACGCCATGAAGCTCACGGCGGACGCCGCCTGCGGCGTGAACACCGCCGCCCCCAGCACCGACACCACCCGCACCGGCAGCAGCGTGGCGTAGTCGGGCGCCAGCACCGACAGGCCATGGCCGACGCCGTACCAAAGCAGCGAGATGGCCAGCAGCCGGCGCCGGTCGATGCCGGCCACCACCGCCGCCAGCAGCGGCGCACCCAGTGCCAGCGCCACGGCGGCGGCGGTGATCAGCTGGCCGGCCACCGCCACGCTGACGTGCAGTGAGCGCGCCAGATCATTGAGCGTGCCCACCGCCACCATCACGCCGCAGCCAACGGTGAAGTTGCCAAACAGCAAGGCCCAGCGGCTGCCAGCCAGCGCATCGGTCGGCGGCGCGGCGGCAGCAGCCTGCGTCGGCCGGCCGCCGCCGGTCACCGGATCACCTTGAGCGCTTCCGGATTGACGATGTTGCTGGGCTCGTTGCGGATGAAGTTGATGACGTTCTCAAACGCCGCGCCAAAGTACAGCTCGTAGCTGTCTTGCTCCACATAGCCGATGTGCGGCGTGCAGATGGCGTTTTCCAGCCGCAGCAGCGGGTGGCCTTGCAGGATGGGCTCGGTCTCGAACACATCCACCGCCGCCAGCCCGGGCCGGCCCTTGTTGAGTGCCGAGACCAGCGCGTTGTCTTCAACCAGCTCGGCGCGTGAGGTGTTGACAAACAGTGCGGTGGGCTTCATGCGGGCCAGGTCTTCGAGCGTGATCAGGCCGCGCGTCTCGTCGTTCAGCCGCAGGTGCACCGTCAGCACGTCGCAACCGTCAAAAAAAGCCTCGCGGCTGGCGGCCGCCTGGTAGCCATCGGCCAGCGCCCGGCTGCGTGACGCCGCGCTGCCCCACACCAGCACCTGCATGCCAAAGGCGTGGCCGTAGCCGGCCACGATCTGGCCGATCTTGCCGTAGCCCCACAAGCCCAGCGTGCGCCC
>JANMKO010000375.1:0-2633 GCA_031372085.1 Betaproteobacteria bacterium | reverse complement strand
GGCTTCACCAACGCGCCGCGCTACGCCGCACGCCCTGAGATCAACCACGTGCTGATGAAGGTGGAGACGCACAACCACCCGACCGCCATCTCACCCTTCCCGGGGGCGTGCACCGGCGCGGGCGGTGAGATTCGGGACGAGGGCGCCACCGGGCGCGGCTCAAAACCCAAGGCCGGTTTGACAGGCTTCTCGGTATCCAACCTGCACCTGCCTGGCCTGGACGAGCCCTGGGAGGCGCAGCCCGTCGGCAAACCCGCGCACATCGCCAGCGCGCTGCAAATCATGATCGACGGCCCGCTGGGCGGCGCGGCCTTCAACAACGAGTTTGGCCGGCCCAGTTTGGCGGGTTACTTCCGCGTTTTTGAGCAACAGGTGGCCGGCCGGGTGTGGGGCTACCACAAGCCCATCATGATTGCCGGTGGGCTGGGCAGCATTCACGCTGAGCAGACCCATAAATTGCCATTCGCCGCCGGCACGCTGCTGGTGCAATTGGGCGGGCCGGGCATGCGCATCGGCATGGGCGGTGGGGCCGCCAGCTCGATGGCCGCTGGCAGCAACACGGCGGCGCTCGATTTTGATTCGGTGCAACGTGGCAACCCCGAAATCCAGCGCCGCGCGCAAGAGGTGATCAACCACTGCTGGAGCCTGGGTGCCGCCAACCCGGTGCTGGCCATCCACGATGTGGGTGCCGGTGGCATCAGCAATGCCTTTCCAGAGCTGGTGCACGGCGCCGGCAAAGGCGCCACCTTTGATTTGCGCCAGGTGCCGCTGGAGGAATCCGGCCTGGCGCCCAAAGAGATCTGGTGCAACGAGAGCCAGGAGCGCTACACGCTGGCGATCAACCCCGATCTGCTGCCACTGTTTGCCCAGCTTTGCCAGCGTGAGCGCTGCCCGTTTGCGGTGGTGGGTGTGGCCACCGACGCCCCCGTGCTGGTACTTGAAGACGGCCCCGGCGGTGCACGCATCATCGACATGCCGATGCAGGTGCTGCTGGGCAAACCGCCCAAGATGCACCGCGATGTGCAGCGCGTGCTGCGCAGCGCACCGGCGTTGAACCTCACCGATGTCAGGCTGGACGAGGTGGCTTACAGCGTGCTGCGCCACCCCACCGTGGCCAGCAAGCGGTTTTTGATCACCATCGGTGACCGCACCGTGGGCGGCCTGAGCCACCGTGATCCGATGGTGGGCCCGTGGCAGGTGCCGGTGGCCGATTGCGCGGTGACGCTGGCCGATTTTGTGGGCCTGCGGGGTGAGGCCATGAGCCTGGGTGAGCGCACGCCCCTGGCCGCGCTGGACGCGCCCGCGTCCGGCCGCATGGCCGTGGGCGAGGCCATCACCAACCTGCTGGCCGCCCCCATCACGCTGTCGCGCGTCAAGCTCAGCGCCAACTGGATGGCGGCCTGCGGAGAGCCGGGTGAAGACGCCGCGCTATACGACACCGTCAAGGCCGTGGGCATGGATTTGTGCCCGCAGCTCGGCATCGGCATCCCGGTGGGCAAAGACAGTTTGTCGATGCGCATGAAGTGGACCAACGCGGCCGGCGAGGCCCAGCAGGTGACCGCGCCCGTCAGCCTCATCGTCACCGCCTTTGCCACGCTGGACGATGTGCGCGGCACGTTGACCCCGCAGTTGCAGCCGGGCGAGACGGTGTTGATCCTGATCGACCTGGGCCAGGGCCGCATGCGCATGGCCGGGTCGATGCTGGCGCAGGTGATCGGCCAGTTTGGTTGTCCGTCGCAAGATCGTGTGCCTGACCTCGACGACCCGGCGCAACTCAAAGCCCTGGTCAGCGCCATCAACCAGTTGCGCGCCGAGGGCAAGCTGCTGGCTTATCACGACCGCAGTGATGGTGGCCTTTGGGCGACGGTGTGCGAGATGGCCTTTGCCGGCCAACTGGGTGTCAGCCTGAATGTCGACTTGCTCGTGACCGAGGGCGACGGCATCAGCGACAGCCGGGCCGAGATGGGGGACGCCAAGAACTGGTCGGGCCAGGTCGGCGCCCGCCGCAGTGAGCTGACGCTCAAAGCCCTGTTCAATGAAGAGCTGGGCGCCGTGATCCAGGTGGCCCGCGCTGACCGCGACGCGGTTTTTGCCCTGCTGCGCGCGCATGGCCTGTCACGCCACAGCCATGTGATTGGCAAGACCAACACCAGCGCCGTGGTGGACGTGTGGCGTGATGCCAAAGCCCAGTTCAGCGCGCCGCTGCGGGCACTGCAGCAAGCCTGGGACACCGTGAGCTGGCAGATCAGCCGGTTGCGCGACAACCCGGCGTGCGCCGCCGCCGAGCATGCCGCCGCCGGTGTGGGCCCGGCGGGTGGGGACACCGGCCTGCACCAGCACCTGACGTTTGATGCCGCCGACGATGTGGCCGCGCCCTACCTCAACTTGAAGCGCCCGACTATGGCCATCCTGCGCGAGCAAGGCGTCAACTCGCAGGTCGAGATGAGCTATGCGCTGGCGCAGGCCGGTTTCGATACCTTTGATGTGCACATGAGTGATCTGCAAGCCGGCCGGGCGCACCTGGGCCAGTTTCAAGGTCTGGTGGCCTGCGGCGGGTTCAGCTACGGCGACACCCTGGGTGCGGGTGAGGGCTGGGCCCGGTCGATCTTGTTCAACCCGGCGCTGACCGACCA
>JANMKO010000369.1:0-6666 GCA_031372085.1 Betaproteobacteria bacterium | reverse complement strand
TTGCCGGGTGCGCAGGTTGGTCATCACATACGGCCGCTTGCCGGCATGGTCGGGCCGCATGCGCCGGGTGTCGGCCTCCATCACCGCCAGGCTGGCGCCCACATACGGCGCCAGGTCGATTTTGTTGATGACGAACAAATCGCTTTTGGTGATGCCGGGCCCGCCTTTGCGCGGGATTTTCTCGCCCGCCGCCACGTCGATGACGTAGATCGTCAGGTCACTCAGCTCGGGGCTGAAGGTGGCGGCCAGGTTGTCGCCGCCTGACTCGATGAAGACGATGTCGGCGTCGGGGAACTTGCCCAACATGCGGTCCACCGCCTCCAGGTTGATCGACGCATCTTCGCGGATCGCGGTGTGCGGGCAGCCACCGGTCTCCACGCCCATGATGCGTTCGGCGTCCAGCGCCCCGGCCACGGTGAGCAGGCGCTGGTCTTCTTTGGTGTAGATGTCGTTGGTGACCACCACCAGATCCCAGCGGTCGCGCATCGCCTTGCACAGCAGCTCCACCAGCGTGGTCTTGCCCGAGCCTACCGGCCCGCCCACGCCCACCCGCAGCGGGGGGAGTTTTTTGGTGCGGCGGGGGATGTGGTGCAGCGCGGTCATGAGGGGCTTTCGGGCAATTCGAGCGATTCCGGGGGGGATCGGCCGGTCAAGCACCGATCATGCCGCAGCCTCAGCTGCGGAACAGCCGCGAATACTGCGCCTCATGCCGGGCCGACAGGATGGCCAGCATCGGCGCCAGGTTCTGCCGCGCGCCGTCACCGGCGGCGGCGGTGGCGATGGCGGCGTCCACCGCGCCGGGCATGGCGTCCGCCAGGCGGGCCAACAGGCGCTGGCCGGCGCTCTGGCCCAGCGGCACTGATTTGATCGCCGCCTGCACCATGTTCTCGGCCCAGCCAAAGCCGAAGCACAGCAGGGCTTCGCGCAGCGGCGCGCCGCTGCCGGCCGCCGCCAGCGCAAAGGCCACCGGCCAGGTGGGCGCGGGCGCCAGCGCAGCCAGCACGGCGATGCGGCCGTCGTCGGGCCGGCGCTGGCGCAGCCAGTCGGTGAGTGAGCGGCCCATCTGCTCGGCCTGCTGGCGCAGCTCGCGGGTTTCGCGCGTCTGCCCGGCCCAGGCGTTGAGCTCGGCGATGCGGGCGCTGTCGTGCCTTTGCCAGGCTTTGAACGCACTGGCCAGCAGCGGCATGTCCGACCGTTGTTGGCTCAAGGCCAGTTGATCGGCCAGCCAGCGTCCCACCCCCGCCTCGTCGGGCGCATGGCCGCCGTCGATGGCGGCCTCCAGGCCCTCGGAATAGCTGAACCCGCCCACCGGCAGCGCCGGTGAGGCCAGCCACATCAATTGCAGCAGTGCGGCCGCCGGCAGCGGCCGCGCCGGGCGGATCACGCGCGGCATGGGCCTGCGCGGGCCGGCGTCGTCACCGCGCAGGCTCAGTGCTTGTGACCGTGGCCGTGGTCATGCCCGCAGCCCGGGCCATGCACATGGCCGCCGGGTTCGGCCGCCAGCACCGGCACCACGACAGGCCGGGCGCTGGCAGGTGAGGCCGCAGCGGCAGGTGCGTGGTGCTGCGCAGTGTGGTGCGCAGGGCCGTGGTCGTGGTCGTGATCGTGTTCGGGCGCTGGCCCATGCCCATGCCCCCCGCCCGGCGCATACGCACCGCCCTCGGGCTCAAACGCCTCTTGGGCGTCGGTGACGATCAGGTGTTGCTGGCGCAGCATGTCGGCCAGCACGTGGTCGGGCTCCAGCTTCAGGTGGTCGGCTTGCAGCTCCAGCGCCACATGGCGGTTGCCCAGGTGGTAGGCGGCGCGCAGCAGGTCAAACGGGCTGCCATGCGCGGCGCAGGCGCGCACCACCAGCACCGGCTGTGGCGCGGCGATCACCCGGATCAATGAGCCGTCCTCGGCCACCAGCACATCGCCGCCGCGCACGGCGGTGCCGCGTGGCAAGAACACGCCGATCTGCCGGCCTTGTGAATCGATGGCGTCGAAGCGGCTTTTTTGCCGCACGTCCCAGTCGAGTTCGACCGTCGCGCCGCGTTTGACCAGCACGGCGGCCAGGCCACGGCCGCCGGGGATGAGTTTGTTGAGGGTCAGCATGGGGGCGATTGTGGTGTTTGCGTCGTGGTTGTGGCTGGTGTGGCCTGTGCTGCCTGTGCTGCCTGTGCTGCCTGTGCCGCCTGGCGCCGTGCCGCGTGGTAGGCCCCGGTGCCGCGCGACAGCACCTGGTCGCCGGCCAACAGATCGCCCGGCGCCACGTCGGCCTGGCCGGCGATGCGCTGGTAGTGCGGCGCAAAGTCGATCTGCGCCAGCGCCAGCAGCTCGTCCAGCCCGCTGATGACGAAATACGTCTCCTGAAAGTCGTCGATGCGGTAGCCGGTGCGCAGCACCCGGTCGAGGTTGAAACGGATGCGGTGGGGCGATGGGTCGTCCAGCGCAAACCGGCTCTCGGCCTGCGACGACGCGATGCCCGAGCCGTAGATGCGCAGCCCGTCGGCCTGCTGCACCAGGCCAAACTCGACCGTGTACCAGTACACCCGCGCCAACTGCGCCAGTTGGCCCAGCTGTTGCGCGCGCAGCCCGCCCACACCGTAGGCCTGGATGTAGTCGGCAATCTGCCGGTTCATCAGCATGGGCACATGGCCGAACACATCATGAAAGACATCCGGCTCTTCAAGATAGTCCAGCTGCTGCGGCTGGCGGATGAACTGCCCGGCCGGGAAGCGCCGGTTCGCCAAATGCTCAAAAAACACCTCATCGGGCACCAGCCCCGGCACCGCCACCACCTGCCAGCCGGTGTGCTGCATCAGCACCGCGCTCAAGCGCTCGAAGTCGGGAATCTGGTCGGCCCGCATCGGCAGCGCCTGCATGCCAGCGATGAAGGCGTCGCAGGCCCGGCCGGGCAGCAGCCGGCTCTGGCGCTCAAACAGGGTTTTCCACACCGCGTGGTCGCTGGCGCTGTAGTGCTGCCAGCCCTGGTCGATCGTCCAGTCGGCGCGCGCCGGTGGTGGGGTGGCGCTCATGGCACGGCGGTGGGTGGGGCGCCCGCAACGCCGGCAACGCCAGACACGCTGGCAAAGCGGGCAAAGGCCGCGTCGGCACAGCGGCCGAAATCGATGTCGCGCTGCGTCAGGCCACCGGCATCGTGGGTGGTCAGCGTGATGTGCACGTTGTTGTAGACGTTGCTCCACTCCGGATGGTGATCGGCCCGCTCGGCCACCAGCGCCAGCTCGGTCATGAAGGCAAACGCCTGGGTGAAATCGGCAAAGTGGAAGTTGCGGCGTATCGCGTCACGCTGCGCATCGTGCGTCCACGCTGGCAGGGTGGCCAGCAGCCGCTGGGCGGTGGGCTTGTCGAAGGCGTTCATGCGGGCTTTCTGGCGGCCAGCACGGTGCCGGCACAGCCGCCAAATCCGATGCGGCGGGCGCCGTCGCGCGCACAAAACGCGCGCAGGATCACCGTGTCACCGTCCTGCAAAAAGGTGCGGGTCTCGCCGTTGACCAGCCGCAGTGGCACTTTGCCGCCATCGCTCAGCTCCAGCAGTGAGCCGCCTTGTGCCGGCGCCGGGCCCGAGATGGTGCCGGTGCCCAACAGATCACCGGCCTGCAGGTTGCAGCCGTTGACGGTGTGGTGGGCCACCAGCTGGGCTAGCGTCCAGTAGGCGTCGCGGGCATTGGATTGCATCAGCCGCTGCGCCGGCAGGCCGGCCTCGCGCAACGCGGGGGTGTGCAGCCACACCGCCAGCTGGATGTCGAGGTGGCCGGCGGCGCGGTTGGCCGGGCTGTCCAGGTAAGCCAGCGGCAGCGGGTCGCCCGCCGGGCGGTCAAACGGGCTGCGGAACGGCGCCAGCGCCGCCAGCGTGACGATCCACGGCGACACGCTGGAGGCAAAGTTCTTGGCCAGAAACGGCCCCAGCGGCTGGTATTCCCAGGCTTGCAGATCACGTGCGCTCCAGTCATTGAGCAGCGAGACGCCAAACAGGTGCGCCTCGGCCTGGCCGATCGGCACCGCATCGCCCAGCGCATTGGGCGTGCCCACATAGGCTGCCAGCTCCAGCTCAAAATCCAGCCGGGCGCTGGGCCCCACCGTGGGGGCGCTGGCCCCGGCGGCAAAAGTCTGGCCCACCGGGCGGCGGACGGCGGTGCCGCCCACGACGATGGACGAGGCCCGGCCGTGGTAGCCGATGGGCACCCATTTGTAGTTGGGCAGCAGCGGGTTGTCGGGCCGCAACAGCCGGCCCACGGTGTTGGCATGGTGGATGCCGGTGAAAAAATCGGTGTAGTCGCCGATGCGGCAGGGCAGGCTCATTTCGGCCTGGTCTTGCGCCAGCAGGCAGGCCGACCAGGCCGCCTGCTGGGCGCTGCCCTGGCGCAGGCCCAGTGACAACTGCTGACGCAGCGCGTGGTGGGCGGCGGGGCCGGCGGCCATCAGCGGGTGCAGATCATCGCCGTGCAGCAGGCCGGCACGCTGCAAATCCAGCACCTGGTTGCCGATGGCCACGCCGATGCGCCAGGCCGGATCGGCGGCGCTGCGAAACCGGCCGTACGGCAGGTTCTGGATCGGGAAATCACTGGCCGGGTCGTTGGCCGATGCCACCCAGCTTTGCAGGTGTTGGCCGTGGCTGTCGTCCAGCGGGGGCAGTGGGGCGGCGGGCATCGTGGCGCTTTCTGGGCTGGGGTGGGCCATCAGGCGGTTTGCAGCACGCCGCGTTGCACCTGGTCGCGCTCGATCGATTCAAACAGCGCCTTGAAGTTGCCCTCACCAAAACCGTCATCGCCCTTGCGCTGGATGAACTCAAAAAACACCGGGCCAAGCTGGGTCTGGGTGAAGATTTGCAGCAGCAGGCGCTGCTGGCCGTTCTCGGTGCTGCCGTCCAGCAGGATGCCGCGTGATTGCAAATCGGCCACCGGCTCACCGTGGCCGGGCAGGCGCTGGGCCAGCATGTCGTAGTAGGTGGCGGGCGGCGCCGTCATCAGCGGCACGCCGGCCGCGCGCAGCTGGTCGAGCGTGTGGATCAGGTTGTCGCTCAGCAGGGCGATGTGCTGGATGCCCTCGCCGTTGAACTGCATCAAATACTCCTCGATCTGGCCCGCGCCGCGCGACGATTCTTCGTTCAGCGGGATGCGGATCATGCCGTCGGGGGCGGTCATGGCCTTGCTGGTCAGGCCGGTGTATTCGCCCTTGATGTCGAAGTAGCGGATCTCGCGGAAGTTGAACAAGCGCTCATAAAACGCCGCCCAAAACGCCATGCGGCCGCGGTAGACGTTGTGCGTCAGATGGTCGATCAGGCGCAGGCCCACGCCGGGCGGGTGGCGGTCAACCCCGTCGATGAACTCGAAGTCAATGTCGTAAATGGATTTGCCGTCGCCAAAGCGGTCGATCAAATACAGCGGCGCGCCGCCGATGCCCTTGATCGCCGGCAGCCGCAGCTCCATCGGGCCGGTGGGGATGTCGATCGGCTGGGCGCCCAGCTCGATGGCCCGGGCGTAGGCCTGGTGCGCGTCCTTGACGCGGAAGGCCATGCCGCAGGCGCAGGGCCCGTGCTCGGCGGCAAAGTACCAGGCCGGGCTGCGCGGCTCGTGGTTGAGGATGAAGTTGATCTCACCCTGGCGGTACAGCACGACGTTTTTTGAGCGGTGCACCGCCACCCGGCTGAACCCCATGGCCTCGAACACCGGCTCCAGCAGGCCCGGCGTGGGCGAGGCAAATTCAACAAACTCGAAGCCCATCAGGCCCATCGGGTTTTCGAACAAGTCAGGCATGGCGGGCTCCTGGGGGGTTGGGTGGCTGGATGGCCGGGTGGCTGGGTAACTGGGTGATGCGCTGCGCCCGGCATCGACGCCTGGGGCAGCTTGGCGCGACGGTACATCGGCGGTTTGCTGTCGGGCCCGGTAGTTTGCACTCGGCCCTGCCCCCACGTTCAAAGCCCCGATTGGCACCGCCGGCCCGCGACGGACTGGCGATGCGCGGGCGCACCGGTTGTCCGTGCCGGCGGGCTGCGGCACACTGGCGTTGCGCAGGCGGGGCGATCTGCGCCCGACAACGTCTTTTCACCCACCGGAGACCGACGATGGCACAACCGACCGATGTTCCCTGGGCCGTGGCAGCGGCCGATTTCGCCCGCTGGGAGGGCCGCTTTGCCTACATGTACCTCGACACCCGGGGCTTTGTGACGGTGGGCGTGGGCAAGATGCTGCCCGACGTGGCGGCCGCCCAGGCGCTGGGTTTTGTGCGGCGCAGCGACGGCCAGCCGGCCACGGCGGCCGAAATCAAGGCCGACTTTGAGCGTGTCAAGCAGCAGCCGATGGGCCGGCTGGCCAAAACCTACAAGGCCAGCACCTTGCTCGACTTGCCCGACGCCGCCATCGACGCCTTGCTGGAGTCCACGGTGGCGGGTTTCGAGACCAGCCTGAGCGCCAACTTTGCGGGCTATGAGCACTATCCTGCCTGTGCCAAACGGGCCCTGCTCGACATGGTTTACAACCTGGGATCGAGCAAGCTGTTGGCCTTCAAAAATCTGAAGCGGGCGGTGGAGTTTGGCCAGTGGGCGGTGGCCGCCCAGGAATGCGAGCGCCGAGGGCCGTCAGCCGAGCGCAACAGTTGGACCCGGGAGATGTTCTTGAAAGCCGCTGAATGAGGTGTGCCGGGGTGGGGCAGACGGGGCGCCATCCG
>JANMKO010000284.1:0-7958 GCA_031372085.1 Betaproteobacteria bacterium | reverse complement strand
GCGCCCGCCGCCTTGCCGCCGCGCTGGGCGCAGGCCCTGGCCCAGCGCTGGGCCGCGCCGTTGGGCGGCGCGCCGGCCACGCCGGCCGCGCTGGACGATGCGCTGCTGCAAAGCGAAATAGCGCTCGACCTGCCGGCCACGCCCGACCAGCAGGCCGCGCGGCGCCAGCTCAAACTGCGCGCGCTCAAGGCCACGATGGACAGCAGGGCGGCCGCACCGGCCGCCGCGCTGCAACCCGCCGCCTGCTGGGCCGCGCTGCTGCGCCAGCCCGGCGCCAGCCCGGCGCAGCGGGCCCGGCTGCAAGCGCTGGTCCACGCGCTGCGCCGGGCGCCGCCCGGCACGCTGGTCTAAGCCGGCAGCCCGTCCCCAGATTCGTCCCCAGACGCGTCCGCAGACCCGTCCCCAGACCCGTCCCCAGACCCGCCCAGAAACCGGTCCAGCGCCCGGGCCAGCGCATCGGGCTGGTCGTGGTGCAGCATGTGGCCGGCATCGGCCAGCAGCAGCTGCTGCACATCGGCCACATGGGCCAGCCGGGCCTGGAACTCGGCATGGGTGTAGCGCCCGCCCCAATAACCGTCCAGCCGGCTGCCCGCGCCCTGCACCCACAGCAGCGGCGCGCTGATGGCTGACCAGACGGCAATCGCCTCGCTGGCGCGGTTGGGCACCGGGTTGATGCGCTTGTGGGCGGCGTCGGCCAGCAGCCGCCAGGTGCCGTCGGGTTGCGCCGCCGCCCAGTGCCCGGCCAGCCACGCCGCTTTGTCCTCGGCCAGGCGCGGGTTGTTCTGGCGCAGCCGCTGCGCCACGTCGGCGCGGCTGGCGTAGGGCTTCAGGCGCTGCGCTGTCTTCAATTCGTCCAGCCAGGTGGCCAGGCGTTTTGCGGCCTCGGCCGGCGGGTGGTCGGGCAGGCCGAACCCCTCCAGATTGACGAGCCGGCGCACCCGCTGCGGGCGCACACCGGCGTAGGTCATCGCCACATTGCCGCCCATGCTGTGGCCCAGCAAATCCAGCGGTGCGTCGGGTGACAGCGCATCGACCAGCGCGTCCAGGTCGCCCAGGTAGTCGGCAAACCAGTAGCTGTCGGCGGCCGGGGAGTCGGTCAGGCCAAAACCGCGCCAATCGGGTGCGACGATGCAGCGGCCGTCGTGCATCGCGTCCACCACGAATTGAAACGACGCGCCCACGTCCATGAAGCCATGCAGCATCAGCAGCAACGGCTGGCCGGGCGTGGGCTGGCCCCACTGGGTGAGGTGGTAGCGCAGGCCGCGCACCGGCAGGTGGCGGCTGTGGGCGGTGCGGCGGGCGGCGTAGACGGTCATCGGCGCACTGTAGTGCGCCGATGACGGGCGCTTGTGGCGCGGGGCTTGTCGGTGCGGCGACAAGCCGGGCCTGGCGGGCGCCGGCGATGCCAGAATCGGCCGATGATCGATTTCAAACTGCGCCCCGCCCAGCCCCGTGATGTGGCCGCCATCGTCGGCCTGATCACCGAGCTGGCCGAGTTTGAGCAGCTGGCCCACCTGCTGCGGCTGACGCCCGACAGCCTGGCGCCGCAGCTGTTTGGTGAGCGGCCGGTGGCCGAGGCGGTGGTGGCCGAGGTGGCTGGTCAGGTGGTGGCGTTTGCGCTGTTCTTCACCAACTTCTCGACGTTTTTAGCCCAGCCCGGGCTGTACCTGGAGGATTTGTACGTGCAGCCGGCGCTGCGCGGTGCAGGCATCGGCAAAGCCTTGCTGCGCCACCTGGGCGCGCTGGCGGTGGCGCGCGGCTACGGCCGGTTTGAGTGGAGCGTGCTGGACTGGAATGAATCCGCGATCGGCTTCTACCAGAAGATGGGCGCCACGCTGCTGCCCGATTGGCGCATCTGCCGCGTGGCCGGGCCGGCGCTGGCGGCGTTTGGCGCGCGATCTGGAGACGACTCAATTGACACGCTTCATAAGCATTAGGGATATCGCATGATCACCCAACTTGTGCTTGAAAACTGGAAGAGCTACGAATCGTCAACGCTTCAAATCGATCCGCTAACCGTCATCATCGGTACCAACGCCAGTGGAAAATCCAATGCTCTGGATGCATTCTCGCTATTGAATCGAGTCGCCACTGGCGCGATGCTCACGTCTGCTTTGCAAGGAGACGGCGCGCTGGCTGCATTGCGAGGTGGCGTTGAATGGGCCGCCCGGCGACCCGGCGCAAGCTTCGCGCTTGAGGTAGTTTGCAAGGCCGACGAGCTGACCGACTACAGATATCGATTGGATTGCTGTGTCACCGACAGTCGTTGCGATGTCAGCGCAGAGCAACTTCTTCGCATCAGGTATCGGTCTGATAAAGACGGCAAAAGACGAACTGCCGTTGGCACCATAAAAATATTTCGTACTGACCGTTGCGCCGAATCTTCGCCCACCATCATCGCCCGACTTTACAATGAAAAGCAGGGTACGCGCAGAGAGGTTGGGCGATCACAGCCAGTTCTTGTTCAACTGGTCGGACAGAAACTAAGACAAGAAATTCAGGACGGCGTTGCCGCAGTTGTCGGGTCTCTTCGTGAGATTTTCATTCTAGACCCGATTCCTTCGCACATGCGCGGATACTCGCCGCTTGCCAATCGTCTTGACGCTGATGCAAAAAACATAGCAGGGGTGATTGCTGCCTTGCCCGATCAAAAGCAAAGAGAAATAGAAGAGGTGCTGACAAAATACGCGGGCCGATTGCCAGAGCGGGATATTAGAAGAGTATATGCCGAAACGGTCGGAAGATTCAAATCTGACGCCATGCTATACAGCGAAGAAAACTGGCTTGAAAATAGCGAACCGCCCACTGTTGATGCGCGTGGAATGTCAGATGGGACGCTGCGTTTTCTCGCCATTCTGACGGCTTTGCTGACTCGCCCTCATGGCAGCTTGCTTGTCATTGAAGAAGTGGACAACGGCCTTCATCCGTCAAGAGCCAACATGCTTTTGGATATGTTGAAGACGGTTGGCGCTCAGCGCGGCGTAGACGTTTTGGCGACGACCCATAATCCCGCTTTGCTCGACGCGATGGGCCCTGAAATGGTCCCGTTCATCACGGTCGCTCATCGGGATCGGCGCACGGGTCACAGCGTCTTGACGCTGTTGGAAGATATCAAGCAATTACCAAAACTTTTGGCGCAAGGTTCGCTGGGTCGCCTGTCCAGCAAAGGCTTGATCGAGAAATATTTCCAGCAGTCATTTGATTTTGACATGGCGCTGTCCAAGAGCGATGGCTAAGCGCGTTCTCGTCCTGGATACTTCTATCCTTTGCTGCTGGTTGGAGATTCCAGGCAAAGAGACCGCAGGCCCCTCTGATGATCGATGGAATCATGATCGCATTGATCGATTGCTGAAATCAGAGGAGGCGCGTGGCAGCACATTCGTATTGCCAATCGCCACTTTGATTGAGACCGGAAACCACATTGCAAACTGCACGGGCAACAGGTTCTCATTGGCGTTGGCGCTCGGCCAGCATTTACGCTCAGCGGCCTACTCTGAAAGCCCTTGGGCCGCTTTCAGCGATCAATCTGCGCTTTGGGAGCCACCAGGTCTACTGCAGCTTGCTGAAGTGTGGCCGTCATTGGCCGCGGCGGGCATGAGCATAGGAGACGCCACCATCAAAGCTGTCGCTGAATACTACGCAGTGGCCGGCATTCATGTCCAGATTTTGACCGGTGATCAAGGGCTGAAAGCTTATCAACCCAGTCACCCAATTGAAGTTCCACGCAGGCGCCCCGCAAAATAGATTCAGACTGGCTTGGTGCGAAAGAGAATTTTTCCGTTGGTCTGAAATTATTCTTGCCAGCTTTCGATTGCCACGAAATCAGAATTCAGCCATCAAGCCGCCACCGCCATCAACACCTCGGGCGACACCCGCAGCCCGCCTGCGGGCTGGCCCAGCACCGAGTGCACGGCGTATTGCGGCTGGGCCGTGTCGCGCCGCTGCGGCTGTGGCAGGCTGGCACCGTTGGCGGCCGTCAGCGCGGCCACGATCGGCGTCATCACCGTCTGGCCGCGCTTGACCACCAGCCCGGTTTCGCCCGACATCAGCCGCACAAAACAGCCCGGTGGGTAAACGCCAAACTCCTTGACCAGTGCGGCTGTCATCGGGTGCCCCGGCTCTTGCATGAACATCATCCGGCCGGCCTTGTCGGCGGTCACCGCGTCGCGGTGCTTGCGCGGGCTCAGCTTGGCGGTGTAGATGTCGGCCCGGCGCACCAGGTTGGTGATGTCGCTGGTCAGGCGCAGGCCGTGCGGGTAGCCGCTGCCGTCGGGGGCCTCGTGATGCTGCTCGACGGCGCTGAGCCAGTCGGGGTCGGCCACGCCCGACAGCTCCAGCATGCGGCGGCTGATCTCGGGGTGGGCCCGGATCGCGTCGCGCTGCTCGGGCGTGGGCGGCTCGGCTTGCACCGCCAGGTGGCCCTGCAGCGCCAGCATCGAGATGTTCATCGTCAGCGCGGCCTTGAAGACCCGCTGCGCGTCGGCCTCGGCCCAGCCCAGGCGCTGGGCCACCAGGCAGCCGGTGATGGCGGCGTGCATCGAGTGGTTGACGCCGTACTGCACATGGGCGTTGCCGTTCTGCCGCAAGACCTGGAAGATGGCCAGGTCTTTGTCGCGCGCCACCAGCGCCAGCACCGGCGGCGCGGCCTCGTCCAGCGCACCGACAAAACCCTCTCGCGACGATTCGCGCAGCGTCTGGCCCAGCCGGTCCAGGCAGCGGCCCCACAGCGCGGGCAGCTCGGCCGCCGGGGCCTGCTGCACCTGCTCGGTGGTGCTCAGCAACTCGGCCAGATCGACCAGCGCACCGCGCGCGAACAAGGCCGTGCGCTGGTCGGCCGACAGGATCATCTGGCCGCGTGCCAGCATCAGCGTGCCGTCGCTGTCGCGGATGTTGAAGGGCAGCGGCGCACCGAGCGCCACGCGCTCTTTGACCAGGGACAGGGGTGAATACTGCATGCACGCTCCGGCTGGGCGCGGGGGGCCGGCCCGGTGATGCGGCCCCCGAGGGGCTGCTTGGGGGGTTATCGGCGATGCACGCGCTGTCTTGAGGGCTTTCGGGGCCCGGCCGGGGCGCGCCGGTTTGCGGGTAGGCCCCCGGGGGTTTGGACGGGTCGGCAGCAGCGGCGGCGCGGCTTAAAGTGGCTGGCCATGCCGCCAAAACCGACCGTCGTTGACCCCACACCCGGCCCGCCGGCCGACCGCCATGCCGCGCTGCACGCCGGTTTTGCCTGGCAGGTGCCGGCGCAGTTCAACATCGCTGATGCCTGCTGCGGCCGCTGGTCGCGCCAGGCGCCGCGTGCGCTGGCCATCCGCTGGCAGCATGAGGACGGCCGCCAGGCCACGCTCAGCTACCGCGCCTTGCAGCGCCAGGCCAACCGGTTGAGCCACGCGTTGCGCCGGCTGGGCGTGCAGCGCGGTGACCGGGTGGCCATCGTGCTGCCACAGCGCATCGAGACGGCCATCGCCCACATCGCCATCTATCAACTGGGCGCGGTGGCGATGCCGTTGACCCAGCTGTTTGGCCCCGACGCGCTGGCCTACCGGCTGCAAGACAGCGCGGCGCGGCTGGCCATCGCCGATGACAGCGCGCTGGCCAACCTGCAACAGGCGCGTGCCGATTGCCCGGCGCTGCGCACCGTGATCGCCGTCGGCGCTGCGGCAAAGCCCGCCGCCGGCCCGGGTGAGATCGACTGGACGGCCGCGCTGGCCGCCGAATCAGACCACTTTGTGCCGGTGGCCACCCAGGCCGACGACCCGGCCATCCTGATCTACACCAGCGGCACCACCGGCCCGGCCAAGGGCGCGCTGCTGCCGCACCGGGCGCTGATCGGCAACCTGAGCGGGTTTGTCTGTAGCCAGAACTGGTTTCCGCACACCACCGCCCACCCGGCCACCGGCCGGGCGCCCCCAGCCGTGTTCTGGTCGCCGGCCGACTGGGCCTGGACCGGCGGGCTGATGGACGCGCTGCTGCCCACGCTGTACTTTGGCCGCACCATCGTCGCCTGGCAGGGCCGGTTCGCACCCGAGCTGGCCTTTGCGCTGCTGCAGCGCCACCGCGTGACGCACACGTTTTTGTTCCCCACCGCGCTGAAGGCGATGATGAAGGCGGTGCCGCAGCCACGCCGGCACTACCGGCTGCGGCTGCAAGCGCTGATGAGCGCCGGTGAGGCGGTGGGCGATGCCGTCTTCGACTGGTGCCGCAGTGCGCTGGGTGTGCCGGTGAACGAGATGTTTGGCCAGACCGAGATCAACTACATCGTCGGCAACTGTGGCCAATCGCTGGACGGCGCGGGCCAGCCCGCCGCCGGCTGGCCGGCGCGGCCCGGCAGCATGGGCCGGGCCTACCCCGGCCACCGGGTGGCGGTGATCGACGACGCCGGGCAAGAATGCCCGCGCGGCACGCCGGGCGACGTGGCGCTGCACCGCTGCGATGTGCACGGCCAGCCCGACCCGGTGTTTTTTCTCGGCTACTGGCAGCAGCCAGCGGCCAGCGCCGCCAAGTTCACCGGCGCGCCCGACAACAGCTGGTGCCGCACCGGCGACAGCGCGCGCATGGACGCCGACGGCTACCTCTGGTACCAGGGCCGCAGCGACGATGTCTTCAAGTCGGCCGGCTACCGCATCGGCCCCAGCGAGGTCGAGAACTGCCTCGTCAAGCACCCGGCGGTGGCCAATGCGGCGGTGGTGCCGATGCCCGACGCGGCGCGCGGCGCGCTGGTCAAGGCCTACGTGGTGCTGGCCCCCGGCTATTGTGGTGACGCCGCACTGGTGGCCGCGCTGCAACAACATGTGCGCGGCCGGCTGGCGCCGTATGAGTACCCGAAGCAGATCGAGTTCATCGACGCGCTGCCGATGACGCCCACCGGCAAGGTGCAGCGCCGGCTGCTGCGCCTGCAGGAAGAAGACCGCGCCCGCAGCGCCGCCGCTGGCGGCACGCCGGCTTGACGCGCGGCGCCTGGCCGCGCGCGCTGCAATCTGCACCCGACACCGCACCCCGCAACCCATCCCGCAACCCGTCCGCACCCCGTCCCGCACCCCGTCCCGCAACACCCCCGCAACCACCCCCCACCCGAGTTCAACCTGCCGATGTCCCACCCCCTGATCAGCGCCCCTGCGCTGCGCGCCCGGCTGGCCAGCGGCGCGCCGCTGCTGCTGTGTGATTGCAGCTTCGACCTGGCCAACCCGGCGGCCGGTGCCGCTGCCCACGCCCAGCGCCACCTGCCGGGTGTGCTATACCTTGGCCTGGACACCGACCTGTCAGCGCCGCCCACGCCGCCCACGCCGCACACACCGGCCAACGCCGGCCGGGGCCGCCACCCGCTGCCCACGCCCCAGGCTTTTGTGCAGCGGTTGGCCGACCTGGGTTTCGACGATGGTCTGGCGGTGGTGGCCTACGACAACGGGGGCGCGATGTTTGCCGCCCGGCTGTGGTGGCTGCTGCGCTGGGTGGGCCATGCGGCGGTGCAGGTGCTGGACGGCGGCCTGGCCGCCTGGCAGGCCGCCGGTGGCGCGCTGCAAGCCGGCCCCGTGCCACCGCGGCCGCCCGGCCGGTTCACACGGCGGCCGGCGCTGGTGCCGGTGGTGGATTTCAACGCGGTGCGGGCCGGCCTGGGCCGCCACCCCCGGCTGATCGTCGATGCCCGGGCGCCCGACCGGTTTCGCGGTGAGAACGAAACGCTGGACCCGGTGGGTGGCCACATCCCGGGTGCGGTGAACCGGTTCTTCCGCGACAACCTGGGTGCCGACGGCCGCTTCAAGCCGGCGCAAACGCTGCGTGCCGAGTGGCTGGCCGTGCTGGCCGGGCGCCAACCGGCCGACCTGGTGGCGCAGTGCGGCTCAGGCGTCACCGCCTGCCACAACCTGCTGGCGCTCGATGTTGCCGGCCTGGCTGGCGCGGCGCTTTACCCGGGCTCGTGGAGCGAGTGGTGCGCGCAAGCCGGGGCGCCGGTGGCCACCGGC
>JANMKO010000280.1:0-3300 GCA_031372085.1 Betaproteobacteria bacterium | reverse complement strand
GCCCCGCGCGGCCGCGTTGCACTGCGTCAGCGCGTCGATCAGCGCACTGTGCCGGCCGTCGTCATCGGCACGGGCCAGATCGGCCAGCGGCCAGCTCTCGGGCATCGGCAGGGGGTCGGTCACGCTGGCCACCCACGGTGCGTCGTCACGCGCCAGCTTGCGCAGCCGGTCGCGCATGGTGCGCGCCACCCAGGCCAGCGAGCGTGGGTTGTCGGTGTCCATCACCAGCAGGTGCAGCAGCGGCAGCGCCTCACGCCGGGCCTGAAACCGGGCGCGGTAGGTGATGACGCTGTCAAACAGCCCGAGCAGCAGCAAAAACCCGTCGTCCGCCTGATGCACCCGGTGCTCGAAGCCCAGCGCCAGCGCATGAGAAAGCATCGCCAAACGCTCCACCTGCCGGCCCACGCTGAGCAGGCGCCAGCCGTCGTCGCGCATCATGCGGTCGGTCTGCGCACCGGTGATGGCCGCCAGGTGGGTGGCCGACCGTGCCAGCACGCCCAGCACATCGGCCGACCGGCTCTCGCCCCGGGCGGGCAGGTCACGGCCGGCCTTGCCGTCGCCCAAGACATCGGCCAGGTGCTGCTCAAAATGGTCGTCCACCTCGTTGATCAGCTTCCAGTGCTCGGGCGACAGCCGCTCGCGCAGCGCCTGGGCGCACTGGCGCAGGCTGCGCAGGCTGTCACCCACGCTGGTGACGTAGCGGCTGCTGTCGTCGCTGGCGGGCAGGCCATACACCAGCGCCCGCTCAAACAAGCGCGGCGCTTTGGCCGGGCTGGGCACGGCGCCATCCACCAGGCCATGAAAATGCGCCAGCTCACCGAGCAACTGCAACACCGGCTTGCTGCCGCCGTGCAGCGATTCCAGCGTCAGGCGGGCCAGCCGGATGGCGTTTTCGGCCCGCTCGGTGTAGCGGCCCAGCCAGAACAGCGCCTCGGCCGCCCGGCTGCTGACGCTGCGTTGCCAAGACGACAATTCGCCCGCCGACAGCGGCTTGGGCAGCATCGAGGTCTCGTCCACCTGGCCCCGGGTGATGACCCAGGTATCGACGCTGGCGCTGCCGTTCTGCATGCTCAACCACGGGTCATGCGCGCTGCCCGGATGGGCGCTGGGCCGGCCGGCCACGCGGGTGAGCGCCCCCGGCAGCACGCGCCAGCCACCGGCGCCGTCGGCCAGCGCAAACACCCGCAGCACGGCGGCGCGCGGCTGCAAAGTGCCGGCACGCCAGACGGGGGTTTCACCCGGCCACACCCGGGCTTGCAGGGTGAAGGCCGCTGGCTGGGCGTCGATGCGGGCGGCCAGCGCGGCGCGCTCGGCCTCACTGAGCTGCGCCGCCACGCAGGGCTTGAAGTCGCTGCCTGGAAAGGTGGGCGCCACCACAAAATCAGCCAGCTTGGCGCGCTGCGCGGCCCACACCGACGCCTCACCGCACCACCAGCTGGTGGACGCCGGCAGGCGCAGCCGCTCACCCAGCAGGCGCTCGGCCACACCGGGCCAGAAGGCGGTGAGGCCCGGGCTTTCCAGCACACCGGCGCCGGGCGCGTTGGCCATCACCACCTCACCGGCGCGCAGCGCTTGCAGCAGGCCGGGCACGCCCAGTTGTGAGTCGGGCCGCAGCTCCAAGGGATCCAGAAACTCGTCGTCCAGGCGGCGCAGCACCACATGCACCGGCTCAAGGCCGTGCAGTGATTTGAGGAACAGGCGCTTGCCACGCACCGTCAGATCACTGCCCTCCACCAGCGTGATGCCCAGGTAGCGGGCCAGGAACACTTGCTCAAAATAGGTCTCATTGAACGGGCCGGGTGTGAGCAGCACCACGCGGCTGTGTGCGCCGGCCGGGCTGGCGCGCATCAGGCCGTCCAGCATCAAGCGGAAGGTGGCGGCCAGGCGCTGCACCCGCAGGGCGGCAAATTCGTCCGAGAACTGGCGGCCGATGATGAGCCGGTTTTCCAGCAGATAGCCCAGGCCGGACGGCGCTTGCAGCCGCTGCGCCAGCACACAAAACCCGCCCTCGGGCCGGCGCGCCAGGTCAAACGCGGCGATGTGCAACGGGGTGCCCAGCGCCGGCCACAGGCCGTGCGCCGGCCGCAGGTAGTGCGGATGGGCAAACACCAGTGACGCCGGCAGCAGGGCATCGCGCAGCAGGGTTTGCGCACCGTAGATGTCGGCCAGCGCGGCGGCCATCAGCCGGGCGCGCTGCACCACGCCCTGCTCGATGGCGGCCCACTCGGCCGGCTGCACGATGAAGGGCAGCAGCTCCAGCGGCCAGGGCCGGCTGGCGTCACCGCCCTCGGCATAAACGTTGTAGGTGGCGCCGTCCTCTCGCACCTGCTGCTGCACCCGGGCGGCGCGGGCGGCCATGTCAGACCAGCCGGCGCTGCCCAGGCTGGTAAAAAATTGCCGCCAGTGGGCGGACGGCAGATTGCCTGCGGTGGATGCCGACAGCGCCGCGGCACCGGCCGTCAGGCAGCGCCACTCATCAAAATGGCCGGGCGTCGCGCGGCGCGTGGCTGCGGCCACCTGGCTGGCGGCATCGGGCAGGTCATCGTCGGCCAACAGGCTTGATTGCATGTCGGCATCATGCCCTTTGCGGGGTGGCTCAGGCATCAGGCCCACCCCCGCAAAACGGCTGGATTGCCCAAGATCCTGCCGCCAACGCAGCCGTCAACGCAGCCGTCAACCCAGCCGTCAAGCGGTGCGCAGATCCAGCGTGAACGGAAACTCCAGGCTGCGCTGCGCCGCCCCCACCTGCATGCGCCCCGGCGTGTGGCCGATGGTAAAAAACCGCGCCAGCCGGCGGCTCTCGGCCTCAAACGCATTGATCGGGAAGGTGGCGTAGCTCAAGCCGCCCGGGTGCGCCACGTGGTACTGGCAGCCGCCGAGTGAGCGCTGCATCCAGCGGTCTACCAGGTCAAACACCAACGGCACATCGGTGCCGATGCTGGGGTGCAAGGCGGTGGGCGGCAGCCAGGCGCGGTAGCGCACGCCGCAGACAAACTCACCCACCCGGCCGGTGGGTTGCAGCGGCACCGGCACGCCGTTGCAGGTGATGACGTGGCGCAAGTTGATCAGCCCCGACACCTTGAGTTCAATCCGCTCGACCGATGAATCGACGTAACGCACGGTGCCGGCCGACGAGCCCTCTTCGCCCATCACATGCCAGGGCTCGAGCGCGCTGCGCAGTTGCAGCTGCACGCCCTCGGCCGTCAGCTCACCCACCTTCGGGAAGCGGAACTCGAAGTGCGGCGCAAACCATTCAGGCTTGAAGTCGAACCCCGATCCATCCGCAAAAACGGCCAGCTC
>JANMKO010000218.1:0-2163 GCA_031372085.1 Betaproteobacteria bacterium | reverse complement strand
TCGGGCCACAGAGCCAGGCTGGGCGGATCGAGGTAGACCGGGCCTGAGCCGTCCAGCACAAAGTGCGCATGGCGGGTGGCCGCGCAGTTGGGGATCATCGCGATGGGCTTGCCGGCGGCATGGGTGGGAAAGGTCTTGATCTTGACGTCCAGCACCGTCGTCAGCCCGCCCAGGCCTTGCGCGCCGATGCCCAGCGCGTTGACCTTCTCGTACAGCTCGATGCGCAGTTCTTCAAGCTTGCTTTGCGGGCCGCGCGCCAGCAGGTCGCACATGTCGATGTCGTCCATCAACACCTCTTTGGCCAGCAACACCGCTTTCTCGGCCGTGCCACCCACGCCAATGCCCAGCATGCCGGGCGGGCACCAACCGGCGCCCATCGTCGGCACGGTCTTGAGCACCCAATCGACGATGCTGTCACTCGGGTTGAGCATCGCCAGCCTGGACTTGTTCTCGCTGCCGCCGCCCTTGGCCGCCACCGTCACATCCAGCGTATTGCCCGGCACCAGTTCCATGTGGATCACCGCCGGGGTGTTGTCGACGGTGTTCTTGCGCAAAAAAATCGGGTCGGCCACGATGCTGCCGCGCAGCAGGTTGTCGGGGTTCAGGTAAGCCTGGCGCACGCCGGCGTTTACCGCGTCGCTGATGCCGGCGTCAAAACCCTGCCAGCGCACGTCCATGCCGATCTTCAAGAAGACGTTGACGATGCCGGTGTCCTGGCAGATCGGCCGGTGGCCCTCGGCGCACATGCGTGAGTTGGTCAGGATCTGCGCGATGGCGTCCTTGGCCGCCGGGCCCTGCTCACGCGCGTAAGCCCGCGCCAGGTGGGCGATATAGTCTGGCGGGTGGTAATAACTGATGTATTGCAGGGCCGCGGCAACGCTGTCGATCAGGTCAGCTTGACGAATCGTGGTGGTGCTGGTGCTGGTGCTGGTGCTGGTGGCGGTGCTGGTCGCGTTGGTCATGGCGGGGCCTCACGGGGTGCGCTGCTGGTGGGCGGCTTGAAATGCCAGTTTAACGAGCGGAGGCTGTTTGAAGCCTGACGCGCCGGCCGCCCCGACACCCGCCTTTCTGCGCTTTTTGGGCCATGAATCAGCCGGCGGCATGGTGCTGGCGCTGGCCGCGCTGGCCGCGCTGGTGGTCAGCAACTCCGCCTGGCAGCCGGCTTACCAGGCACTGGTGCAGGCCCCCGTCGAGTGGCGCCTGGGCACCTGGCTGGTGCTGGCCAAGCCGCTGGTGGTGTGGGTCAATGACCTGTGGATGGCGGTGTTTTTCTTGCTGGTGGGGCTGGAGATCAAGCGCGAGTTGCTGGTGGGTGAGCTGGCCGACCGGCGCCAGGCGATGCTGCCGGCCGTGGCTGCGCTGGGCGGCATGGCAGTGCCGGCGTTGGTTTACAGCTTGTTCAACCTGGGCGACGCGCAGGCGCTGCGCGGCTGGGCCATCCCGGCGGCCACCGACATCGCCTTTGCCATCGGCATCGTGATGCTGCTGGGGCCGCGCGTGCCGCCGTCGTTGAAGGTGTTTCTCACCGCAGTGGCCATCCTCGACGACCTGGGCGCCATCGTCGTCATCGCGTTGTTCTACACCGCGCAACTGTCGCTGCCGATGCTGCTGGGCGCCGGGCTGGGCATCGGCCTGCTGGTGGCGTTGAACCGGGCCGGTGTGGTGCGCACCGATGTCTACCTGGCAGTGGGGTTGGCGGTGTGGCTGTGCGTGTTGAAGTCGGGCGTGCATGCCACTTTGGCCGGCGTGGTGGTGGCGCTGGCCATCCCACTGCGCGCGCCCGGTGGGGCCAGCCCGGCGCAAGACCTGGAGCACGGCCTGCACCCGTGGGTGGCGTTTTTGGTGCTGCCGACATTTGCCTTCACCAATGCCGGCGTGGCGCTGGCGGGCGTCAAACTGGCCACGCTGGCCGACGGCATCCCGCTGGGCATCAGCCTGGGCCTGTTGCTGGGCAAGGCGGTGGGCGTGTTTGGCAGCCTGGCACTGATGGTGCGGCTGGGCTGGGCGGCGCGGCCGGCGGGCGCCAGTTGGCTGCAATGCTTTGGCGTGGCCGTGCTGTGCGGCATCGGCTTCACGATGAGCTTGTTCATTGGCGGCCTGGCCTTTGACGGCCTGGGCGCCGGCTTCGAGACCCGCGTCAAGCTGGGCGTGCTGGCCGGCTCA
>JANMKO010000212.1:0-5339 GCA_031372085.1 Betaproteobacteria bacterium | reverse complement strand
GGGAACTTGATGTAGTGAAAAAAGCAGCGCCGCAAAAACGCATCGGGCAGCTCTTTTTCATTGTTGGAGGTGATGAATACCACCGGCCGGTGCCTGGCGCGCACCAGCTCGCGCGTCTCGTAGACATAAAACTCCATCCGGTCGATCTCGCGCAGCAGGTCGTTCGGGAACTCGATGTCGGCCTTGTCGATCTCGTCGATCAGCAGCGCCACCGGCTGGTCGGCCGTGAAGGCCTGCCACAGCACGCCCTGCACGATGTAGTTGCGGATGTCGCGCACCTTCTCCGAGCCCTCGATGCCTGAGAGCTGGCTGTCGCGCAGCCGGCTCACCGCGTCGTATTCATACAAGCCCTGCTGGGCTTTGGTGGTGCTTTTGATGTGCCACTGCAACAGCGGCATGCCCAGGGCAGCGGCCACCTCCTCGGCCAGCATCGTCTTGCCGGTGCCGGGCTCACCCTTGACCAGCAGCGGGCGCTTCAGCGTGATTGCCGCATTCACCGCCAGCATCAGGTCTTGCGTGGCAACGTAGTTCTCGGATCCTTGAAACTTCATGGCGGTGGCGGCCGGGTTGGGCGGCCGTTCAAGAGGGTGGGAGAGGGCTTGTGCGGGGTGAAAATCAGTATAAGGGGGGCCTCTATAATCGAAAGCTTCCCCGGTGACAGCCGATCAAACCCGCGCTGGCCCTTGAATACTGACCCGCAATCCAACCTGCACGACGATGAAAAAAGCAATGTTCTGGCTTCCCCTGGCATGGGCCCTGGCCGGGTCTGGCGTGACCGCCCAGGCCCAGGCCCAGGACGCCACGGCCGGTGACGCCGCCCGGGGCGCCA
This sequence comes from Betaproteobacteria bacterium, assembly GCA_031372085.1. Lineage (GTDB taxonomy): Bacteria > Pseudomonadota > Gammaproteobacteria > Burkholderiales > Burkholderiaceae_C > Pseudaquabacterium. The sequence goes on along the minus strand of JANMKO010000212.1, from coordinate 4,510 downwards.
CCAAGGCGGCGATGTGCATCGGTTGCCACGGCATCGTGGGCTACCAGGCCAGCTTTCCTGAGATTTACAAGGTGCCGATGATTGCCGGCCAGGGCGGCAAATACATTGTCTCGGCACTCACCGCCTACCAGAAAGGCGAGCGCAAGCACCCGACGATGCGCGGCATTGCCGCCCCGATGACCGCGCTGGACATGGCCGACCTGGGCGCCTTTTATGAGGCGCAGGGCAAAGCGGCCGCTGGTGGGCCGGTGCCCGCCGCACCGGCCCATGCCGTGCCCGACGCGCTGAAAGACCGCATGGCGGTGTGCGTGGCCTGCCACGGCGCCAACTTCAGCGCGCCCATCGACGGCACCTACCCGCGCCTGGCCGGCCAGCATGCTGATTACCTGTATGCCGCGCTCAAGGCCTACCACACCGACGGCAACCCGCTGGTGGGCCGGGGCAACGCAACCATGCGCAGCCAGGTGGTGCAAGAGGTGGACGGCAAGAAAAAGCTCACCTTCAGCAGCAGTGAGCTGCGGCAGGTGGCGGCCTACCTGGCGTCACTGCCGGGTGAGCTCAAAGTGGTGCCGCAAAGCCGCTTTCGCTGACCGGGCCGGCCGGCGCGCCGGGTGCACCAGCCGCTGTCATCGACAGCGGCTTTTTTGTGGCCGGCTCAAGACCGGGTCATTGGTGGCCGATAAAACACCCAGCTCATGGGTGAACTCGACGCCAATCTGAAAAAAATACCCGTCAACCAATTGCGGCTGGGCATGCACCTGCACGCCCTGGACGGCAACTGGCTGGACCACCCATTCTGGAAAACCCGCTTCGTGCTGAAAGACGGGCACGACATCCGGCGCGTGCTGGACAGCCCGGTGAAAGCGTGCTGGATCAACACCGCCCGGGGCGTGGACGTGTTGGCGCCGCCGGTGTCGGCGCTGCCGGGCCTGGCCACTGCCCCGGCCCCGCAGCCAACGCTGCACCCAGTGCTGCCCGCAACGCTGCACCCGCCATTGCCAGCCAGCGCCCGTCCCGGCGCGGCAGGGCCGGGCGCGCTGCCGTCCGCCGGCCCCCGACCCGCCCGCACCGAGATGGCCGACGAGTTGCGCCAGGCCGCCCGGCTGTGCCAGCAATCGCGTGAGGCGGTGAGCGCGATGTTTGCCGAGGCCCGGCTGGGCCATGTGTTGCAGGCCGAGCGCTGCCTGCCGCTGGTGCATGACATCGCGCAATCGGTGTACCGCAACCCGGGCGCGCTGGTCAGCCTGGCCCGGCTCAAAACCCGGGACGACTACGCCTACATGCACTCGGTGGCCGTGTGCGCGCTGATGGTGGCGCTGGCCCATCAGATGGGGCTGGACGACGCGGCCTGCCGCGACGCCGGCCTGGCCGGCCTGCTGCACGACCTGGGCAAGGCGGCCATGCCCAGCCAAATCCTGAACAAGCCGGGCCCGCTGACCGAGGCCGAATGGGCGGTGATGCGCACCCACCCGGTGCGCGGCTGGCAGATGCTGCAAGAGGGCCACGGCGTGAGCGCGGACGCGATGGATGTCTGCCTGCACCACCATGAGCGGGCCGACGGCAAGGGCTATCCGCACGGCCTGGCGGGCGACAAGTTGGGCACGCTGGCCCACATGGGCGCGGTTTGCGATGTCTATGACGCGATCACCTCGAACCGGCCGTACAAGCTGGGCTGGGACCCGTCGGAGTCGATCCACCGCATGGCGTCGTGGGCGGGCCAGTTTGATGCGGCGGTGTTCCGGGTGTTTGTGCGCAGCCTGGGGCTGTATCCCAACGGCTCGTTGGTCCGGCTCGAGTCGGGCCGGCTGGCGGTGGTGATGGCGCAGCACCCGGCGGTGCTGGGCACGCCGGTGGTCAAGGCGTTTTTCTGCACCGTCAGCGGTTTGCCGGTGCGTCCGCAGGTGATGGATTTGTCGCACGCCAGCGCCGACCGCATCGTCGGCCGTGAGCCGCCCGGGCGCTGGAGCTTTCCGCACCTGGACGCGCTGTGGGCCGGTGAGGACGTGCTCAAACGCCGCCATTGATGGGCCAGCGCGCGGGCCCGGCTCAACCGCCGGCCAGCTGCGCCGTCGGCTGGCGGCGCAGCAGGGCCAGGCCGGTGGTCGGCAACGCCACGTCGTTGCCGCCGCCGTCGGCAGGGGTCATCGCCGGGGCTGGCGGCTGGGTGATCCGAGGGTCGATACTGCCAACACCCTGGATTTTTTAAAGCCCGACCCTGACCAAAATGACCTTGCCGCCGCCGATGGGCCCGCCCCAGCCACCCGACAAAGCCCAGCCGATGCGACCGTGCAAACCCCTGCTGCTGGCCCTGGCGCTGCTGGCCGTTGCCGGCGCACCGGCGCAGACCTTCAGATGGGCCAGCGGGGGCGATCCGATGACGATGGACCCGCATGCGCAGAACGAGGGCCTGACCAACAGCATCAACCAGCAGGTCTATGAGCGGCTGGTGCAGCGCGACAAGCAGCTCAACATCGTGCCCAGCCTGGCCACAGCCTGGCGGCAGGTCTCACCGCTGCTGTGGCGCGTCACGCTGCGGCCGGGCGTGCAATTTCATGACGGCGCGCCGTTCAGCGCCGACGACGTGGTGTTCTCCACCCTGCGGGCGCAGCAGCCGACGGCGCAGATATCGACCTACGCCAATGCGCTGGGTGAGCCGGTGAAGGTGGACGAGTTGACCGTCGACTTCCGCCTGAAGGCGGTGAACCCGGTGTTCTTGCAGCACCTGGACACGCTGTTCATCATGAACAAGGCCTGGTGCGAAAAGCACCGGGTGACGCGGCCGCTGGACTACAAGAATCGCGAAGAAACCCATGCGTCGACGCATGCCAACGGCACCGGCCCGTTTGTGCTGACGGGCCGCGCGCCCGACATCAAGACCACCCACCGCCGCCACACCGGCTGGTGGATGGCGCACGAGGGCAATGTGCAAGAGATCGTCTACACGCCGATCAGCAATGACGCCACCCGGCTGGCCGCGCTGGTCTCGGGTGAGCTGGATTTTGTGCAAGACCCGGCGCCGCGCGACATCGCCCGGCTGCGCAGGGTGGCGGGGGTGAAGATCATCGAGGGGGCCGAGGACCGGGTGGTCTTCATCGGCATGGACCAGGCGCGCGACAAGCTGCTGCACGGCGTGGTGCCGGGCAACAAGAACCCGTTCAAAGACATCCGGGTGCGGCGCGCGCTGTACCAGGCCATCGACATCGAGGCGCTGCGCAGCAAGCTGATGAACGGCCTGGCGCTGCCCACGGGCAGCATGGCGCCGTCGCCGATGGCGGCCTTCAATGACCCGGCGCTGGAGTCGCGCCTGCCGTTTGATCTGGCGGCCGCCCGGCGCGGGCTGGCCGACGCGGGCTATGCCGACGGCTTTGAGGTGACCATCGATTGCCCGAACAACCGCTACGTCAATGACGAGCAGATCTGCATCGCGCTGGCGTCGATGTGGGCGCAGATCAAGGTGCGGCTGAAGGTCAATGCGCTGCCGCGCAGCCTGTTTTTCCCGAAGGGCGAGAAGCTGGACACCAGCCTGTACCTGCTGGGCTGGGGCGGCGCGATCACCGACGCCGAGACGCTGATGACGCCGGTGATGCGCAACCGGGGCGACAAGGGCGTGGGCCTGTACAACTGGGGCAACAGCCGCAACGACAAGTTCGACGCACTGGCGGCGCAGTCGAGTGTCGAGGCCGACCCGAAAAAGCGCGAGGCATTGATCCGGGCCGCGCTGGCCGAGTGGAAGGCGCAGATCCACACCCTGCCGCTGCACCGCCAGGTGATCCCGTGGGCGGCCCGCCAGGGGGTGAGCCTGGTGCACCGGGCGGACAATTTTGTGGTGATGCAGTGGGTGACGGTGGGCAAGTAGCCGCGGCGTGGCGCTGCACGGTACGGCGGCGGGTGGGTGGGTGGTCTTTGCGGCGGTGGCCGCTGACGCAGGTGCCGAGCGGGTGGTCTTTGCGGTGGTGGCTGCGGACGCAGGTGTTGGGTGGGTGGTCTTTGCGGCGGTGGCCACTGACAAGTGCCGGGATTCGGCCCGGCGGCCGCCTCCCTTTCTTTTTAGCGAAAAAGAAAGGAAGCAAAGAAAAGCGCTTGCGAACAGTTTCTTTGTCACGCCGGCCGACTGCGATCAGCAACACGCAGTACTGACTCGCCTGCGCTGCAGGCTCAGACAGGGTTTCGACTTGATGGGTGGGTTGGGGCGACAGGCACCTGGGCGGCCAAGTTGGCGGGGTGCGCGTCGGGGGGGCGGGCGCCGAGTGGGGGCGGGCTGATCAACCAGCAACCTGCCAGCCCCCACCGCCGCCCGTCAGACGAGCAGACAGGGTTGGCGAGAAGGCGTTGGAGGTTGGCACCCGGGTAAAAAGTCGCCCCCCTGTCCGAGCCCGCCGGGCGGGCGAGTCAGTACTGCGTGGTGCCCATCGCAGTCGGTCAGCGTGACATAGAAACTGTTTGCAAGCGCTTTTCTTTGCTTCCTTTCTTTTTCGCCAAAAAGAAAGGGAGGCGGCCGCCGGGCCGAATC
>JANMKO010000171.1:0-2069 GCA_031372085.1 Betaproteobacteria bacterium | reverse complement strand
CGGGCTCGGGCAAATCCACTTTGCTGCGCATGCTCAACCGGCTCGAAAGCCATGACTCGGGCCAGATCGTGGTCGATGGCATCCTGGTCAATGACGACAGCAAGGCGCTGGACAAATTGCGCGCCGAGGTGGGCATGGTGTTCCAGCAGTTCAACCTGTTTCCGCACCTCACCGTGCTGGACAACGTGGCGCTGGCGCCGCGCCGGGTGCGCGGCCTGGCGCGCGCCGACGCTGAATCAAGAGCGCGTGAGCTGCTGGACCGGGTGGGCCTGATCGCGCACATCCACAAACACCCGTTTCAGTTGTCGGGCGGCCAGCAGCAGCGGGTGGCGATTGCGCGCAGCCTGGCGATGCAGCCCAAGGTGTTGCTGTTTGATGAGCCCACCTCGGCACTCGACCCGGAGATGGTCAAAGAGGTGCTGGACGTGATGAAGCAGCTGGCCAAAAGCGGCATGACGATGCTGGTGGTCACCCACGAGATGGGTTTTGCCCGTGAGGTGGCTGACCGGGTGCTGTTCATTGACCAGGGCCGGGTGGCGGCCGATGCCCCGCCCGAGACGTTTTTTGCGGCCCAGGACAACGAGCGCATCCGCGCGTTTCTGGGCCAGATTCTTCACTGACTGCCGCCTGCGGTAGGCCCCCGATTTCAAAAAAGGAGAAGACCATGAAACTTCAACCCACGCTGATCGCGCTGGCAGCCAGCCTGCTGGTGCTGGGCACCGTACCGGCCCCGGCATTTGCCCAGTCCAACCCGGCGCTGGACGAGATGCGCGAAGAACTGCGCAAGCTGCGCGAAGAGGTCAATGCGCTGAAAAAAGCCCAGGGCACGGTGGCCAAACCGGCCGACAGCAGCGGCTGGGGTGAGCGCCTTGAGCAGTTGGAGATCAAGAACAAGGATGCGGTGACACTGGGCGATATTGGCGGTGGCTTCCGTCTGCCGGGCTCAGAAACCACGTTGCGCCTGTACGGCTATGCCGAGGCCCACCTGATCCACGATGCTGGCCGCGCCAGCCCGAGCGACAACTTCACCGACCTGATGTTCCAGCCGGTCAGCAGTGAGGTGCTGGGCAATCCCGCACTCGGTCAAAAAGGAAAGACCAAGCTGACGGCGCAGACCTCGCGCTTTGGCTTCGAGACGTCCACGCCCACCAGCGCGGGCAGCTTCAATACCCGGGTCGAGGCTGATTTTTACGCCTACGGCAGCGGCAACCGCAACCGCTTGCGGCTGCGCCACGCCTACGGTGAGTACGGCGGGTTTTTGGTCGGCCAGACCTGGTCCACCTTCATGGATTTGGACAACCTGCCCGAGACGGTGGATTTCAACGGCCCGATCGGCGCGCCGTTCTCGCGCCGCACGATGATCCGCTACACCTACGGCGACAGCAAAGCCGGCTACAAGGTCACGGTCGCGGTGGAAGACCCGGAAGACCAGTTTGGCGGCGGCAGCGCCAATGAGCGATTGCCGCAACTGGTGGCCCGCTTCGACCAGAGCTTTGACTGGGGCGCCGTCAACGTGCGTGGCTTGATGCACGAGAAACGCTCACTCACCACCACCAAGCGCGGCTACGGCTTGGGGCTGGGTGGCAGCTTCAAGCTCACCGACAAGGATTTGCTGATGGGCCAGTACACCGCCGTTGAAGGCGATATCGACCAGCTTTACGGCAGCAACGGCTACAGCATCGCGGGCGACGGCAGCATCACCTTCGACAAGAACCAGGGCCTGGTGGTGGGCTACGCCAAAACCTTCTCTGACCAGTTGCGCGGCACCGTGGCCTTCGGCATGAACCGGGGCAAGACGGCGCAGGCGGTGGACAACAAGCGGCTGCAGCAGTTGTTTGTCAACCTGATTTACGCACCGATCAAGAACGTTGAGCTGGGCGGTGAGGTGATCATCGGCGAGCGCAAGACCTTCTTGGGTGAAAAAGGCGTGATGCAGCGGCTGGATTTGATGGGCCGCTACTCGTTCTGAGTTTTCTTGCAGCCCGGCTGCGCCGCAGCTGGGCCCGCGCCGCCAGCGCAGCCAGCCCCCCGGAGACAACGGCATGATTTTTCGTCAAACCCTGGCCGTG
>JANMKO010000169.1:0-6104 GCA_031372085.1 Betaproteobacteria bacterium | reverse complement strand
CGTCACCGGCGAGCCACGCCAAGTCGCGCTCGTCACCGGCGCGACGCGCGGCATCGGCCGTGCCATCGCCCAGGCATTGGCCACGCAAGGCTTCACCGTCATCGGCACCGCCACCAGTGACGCTGGCGCGGCGGCCATCAGCGACGCGCTGGCGCCGCACGGCGGCCGCGGCCTGCGGCTGGATGTCACCGACGCGGCGGCGGTGGACGCCGCCATCGACCGCATCGTCAAGACCGACGGCGGCCTGCAGGTGCTGGTCAACAACGCCGGCATCACCCGCGACACGCTGGCCCTGCGCATGAAGGATGGCGACTGGGACGCGGTGCTCGACACCAATCTCAAGGCGGTGTTCAGATGCAGCCGGGCGGTGCTGCGCACGATGATGAAACAGCGCTATGGCCGCATCATCAACATCACCTCGGTGGTGGGCGCGTCCGGCAACGCCGGCCAGGCCAATTACGCGGCGGCCAAAGCCGGTGTGGCGGGCATGACCCGGTCGCTGGCGCGTGAGCTGGGCAGCCGCAACATCACCGTCAACTGCATCGCGCCGGGCTTCATCCAGACCGACATGACGGCCGGCCTGCCCGAGGCCCAAAAAGCCGCGCTGCTGGCGCAGATACCGCTGGGCCGGCTGGGCACGGCCGACGAGATCGCCCACGCGGTGGCGTTTCTCGCGTCGCCGCTGGCCGGCTACATCACCGGTGCCGAGTTGCATGTCAACGGCGGCATGTTCATGGTTTGACAGCATTGCGGGTGGCAGCGCCAACCGGCGCTGCTGTTTGTTGCAACCCGCCGGTCATGGGCCCGACCGGCGCGGCGGCCGGGCACGCCACAGCGCGTGTTTGGCCGCCGGTAGAATCTTGGGCTGTTTGAGCATTTTTTTTCACTCCCGGAGGAGTCATGAGCGATATCGAAGCACGCGTCAAAAAAATCATTGCCGAGCAACTGGGTGTGCCAGAGGCCGATGTCACCAACGAGAAGGCTTTTGTGGCCGATCTCGGCGCTGACTCACTCGACACGGTGGAGCTGGTGATGGCCCTCGAAGACGAGTTCGGCATCGAGATTCCCGATGAAGAAGCCGAGAAGATCACCACCGTGCAGTTGGCCATCGACTACGCCCAAAGCCACCAGAAGGCTTGAAGCCTGAACATGACCCCCACGCTCACTGTGTTCGCTGCCCCCCGCGGGGGCGCTAAGTCCCTTGGGGCGGCCCGGCGGGAAATGACCCCCACGCTCACTGTGTTCGCTGCCCCCCAAGGGGGCGTTCAGTCCCTTGGGGCGGCCCGGCGGGACTGAGGACATGACCCGTCGTCGCGTCGTCATCACCGGCCTCGGGCTGATCAGCCCGGTGGGCAACACCGTGGCCGACGGCTGGGCCAATCTGCTGGCCGGCCGCTCGGGCATCGGCAATGTCACCCGGTTTGATGCGTCGGCGATGGCTTGCCGGTTTGCCGGTGAGGTGAAGGGCTTCAACATCGAGGATTACATCCCCGCCAAAGAAGCCCGGCACATGGACACCTTCATCCATTTCGGCCTGGCGGCGGCGATGCAGGCGGTGCAAGACGCCGGCCTGCCCACCGGCAGCGCGCTGAGCGAAGAGCAGGCCGAGCGCATCGGCTGCCTGGTGGGCTCGGGCATCGGCGGCCTGCCGCTGATCGAAGAAACGCAAATCGAGTACGCCGCGCGCGGCGCACGGCGCATCTCACCGTTTTTTGTGCCGGCCTCGATCATCAACATGATCTCGGGCCACCTGTCGATCAAATACGGCTTCACCGGCCCCAACCTGGCCATCGTCACCGCCTGCACCACCGGCCTGCATGCCATCGGCATGGCCGGGCGGCTGATCGCCCACGGCGACGCCGATGTGATGGTGGCCGGCGGGGCCGAGAGCACCGTCTCGCCCCTGGGCATCGGCGGGTTTGCGGCGGCGCGCGCGCTGTCCACCCGCAATGACGACCCGCAGACCGCGTCCCGCCCCTGGGACCGTGACCGCGACGGCTTTGTGCTGGGCGAGGGCTCGGGGGTTTTGGTGCTTGAAGAGTACGAGCACGCCAAAAAGCGCGGTGCCCGCCTCTACGCCGAGCTGGCTGGTTTTGGCATGGGCGCCGATGCCTTCCACATGACAGCGCCCAATGTTGATGGCCCGAAGCGGTCGATGAAGGCCGCGCTGCGCGACGCCGGCATCAATGCCGCCGAGGTGCAATACCTCAATGCCCACGGCACGTCCACCCCGCTGGGGGATCTGAACGAGACCAACGCGATCAAGCTGGCGTTTGGTGAGCATGCCGGCAAGCTGGTGGTCAACTCCACCAAATCGATGACCGGCCACTTGCTGGGCGGCGCCGGTGGCATCGAGTCGGTTTTTACCGCACTGGCGCTGTACCACCAGGTCTCGCCGCCCACCATCAACATCTTCAACCAGGACCCGGCTTGCGACCTGGACTACTGCGCCAACACCGCACGCGAGATGAAGATCGATGTGGCGGTGAAAAACAACTTCGGCTTCGGCGGCACCAACGGCACGCTGGTCTTGCGCCGGGCGTGAGCAAGGGCAGGCACCGGCATGCGCGCGGCCCCAGCGGTGCGGGCCCCGCTGCACGCCAGTGGCCTTGAGCGCATGCTGATCAGCGGGTTGTATGCCACCAGCGGCGCGGCGCTGGCCGCCTGGGCACTGGCACAGACTGCACTGGCACAGACTGCACTGGCACAGACTGCACTGGCACAGCCTGCGCTGGCACAGCCTGCGCTGGCACCGCAAGGCGTGGCTTGGGCCATCCTGCTGCTGGCCGCAACGGCGGCTGGCGCGCTGGGCGTCTGGCAGGCCCGGTTTGCGCTGCCCGCCGATGGCGCCTACCTGGGCTGGGACGGCGTGGGCTGGGCCTTGGGCCTGCACCCGGCGGCAGGCGGCAACACAGTGCCGGCCGAGACCCCGTTGGCGGCGGTGGTGGTGGCCATCGACCTGGGCGCGTGGTTGTTGCTGTGCCTGCACCCCGCCACCGGCCCGTGCCGCTGGCAGGCCGCCAATGCCAGGGCAGCGGGCGCCGAGTGGCATGGGCTGCGCCTGGCCCTGCAGGCCCATGCCGGGCGCCGCACGCCGGCCACCGCCGGCCCGCCATGAGCGCCGACGACACCGACCTGCCGCTGGTGCAGCGCGCCCAGCAAGGCGACACCCGGGCCTTCGAGATGCTGGTGATCAAGTACCAGCGCCGCATCGAGCGGCTGATCGGCCGCATGGTGCGCGATGTCGATCTGGTGCAAGACATCGCACAAGAGAGCTTCATCCGTGCCTACCGCGCGATGCCCAAGTTTCGCGGTGACAGCGCGTTCTACACCTGGCTGTACCGCATCGCCGTCAACACCGCCAAAAAAGCGCTGGTCGATCTCAAGCGTGACCCGTTGGTGTCGATGTCCACGCTGGCCGGCGCAAATGACGACGACGATGAAACTTCCCGCGTTGAGCGCGAACTAACCGACGGCGCAACGCCCGAGTCCCTGCTGGCCAGCAAGGAGATTGCGCAAACCGTCAACGCCGCGATCGAAGCCTTGTCACCCGACCTGCGGCAGGCAATCACGCTGCGTGAGATCGAAGGCCTGAGCTATGAAGAGATTGCCGAGATGATGAGCTGCCCGATCGGCACCGTGCGCTCGCGCATCTTCCGCGCACGAGAGGCGATTGCGCTGCGCTTGAGGCCGCTGCTCGACACCCGAGAGGGTGAGCGGTGGTGAGTCTCGTTTTATCAACAGCGGCAAGCACGTGGTGCGCTATCAGGCGCCGTGCAGCCACGGATCCCTCAGTCGGAGTTGACCCAGCATGACGGCGAATGATTCAACGGCTTCGGCTGCGGTGGGCAGTCTGGTGTCATCGCTGATGGACGGTGATCTTGAGCCCGATGCGGCCACCGGCACATTGGCGCGCTGGCGCGACGACCGTGAGTTGCGCGCCACCTGGCATGCCTACCAGTTGATTGGCGACGTGCTGCGGTCGGACGATCTGGCCAGCACGTCGGCGCAAGACGCAGCGTTTTTGCGCACCCTGCGCGGCCGGCTGGCGCAAGAGCCGGTCCGGTTGACGCGCAGCCGGCCAGCCGGCCATGGCCTGCAAAGCGGGGACGGCGCCGCGCCGCGCCGCTGGCCCGGTTGGTTGATGGCGCCAGCAGCCGTTGCGGCCGGTTTTGTGGCCGTGGCGGGCGTTCTGTTGGTCACCCGGGTGGTCTCGATCAACCCGGCCGACAGCGGGCAACTGGCGCAGGCCGTGCCCGCGCCGGCAGGGGCCAGCGCTGACCTGGTGCGCAACGCCGGGCTTGAGCGCTACCTGGAGGCCCACCGCACCTTGGCCAACGGCGTGGTGGCAAGCGGCGGTGCCGAGCACCGCGTGCAAATCGTCTTCGAAGCCAAGTGACTGCGCTGATCTGGCCGGCCAGGCGGGCAGGGCGCGGGCCGGGCCGTGCGGCGCGCGGCGCCATGCTGGGCGCCGCGCTGGTCCTCAGCGCCGCGCCGGCATGGGTTTCGGGCCAGGCAGTGGCCCAGACCCCCCCCCAAACCGCAGCGGCCAGTGGCGCCGCAACGGCGGCTGACAGCAGTGTCTGGCTCACCCGCATCCAGCACGCGGCCGCCAACCGCAGCTACCAGGGCACATTGATGTTCAGTGTCGGCGGCGTGGTGTCCAGCTCGCGGGTGCTGCACATCTGCGACGGCCGCCAGCGCTATGAGCGCATCGAGGTGCTGGACGGCCGCGCCCGCCTGCAATACCGCCACAACGACCAGCTGCTCACCGTCTGGCCCGCCAGCAAGCTGGCCCGGCTGGAGCAAAGAGACCCGGTGGCCGAGTTTCCGGCGCTGCCGGCCGCCGCGCCGCAGCGCGCCGCTGAAAGCTACGACCTGCAAGCGGTCGGCAAAGACCGCATCGCGGGCCACGAGGTGGATGTGTTGCTGCTCAAGCCGCGCGACAAGCACCGGTTTGCCCAGCGCCTGTGGTCTGACCACCAGACCGGCCTGCTGCTGCGCAACGATGTGCTGGGCCCGGGCGGTGACGTGCTGGAGTCGTCGGCTTTTACCGATGTGGTGATCGGCGGCAAGCCGGCGGCCGAGTCGGTGCTGGGCCCGATGAAGCGGCTGGACGGCTACCGCGTGCTGCGCCCGCAGGCCGAGCGGGCCCAGCTCGACGCCGAGGGCTGGTTGTTGCAGCGCAGCGTGCCGGGGTTCCAGCTCGTGAGCTGCACCCGGCGGCCGCTGGACACCGCCAGTGACGCCGATGCGCCGGTGCAGGTGCTGCAATCGGTGTTCTCCGATGGCCTGGCCCAGGTGTCGGTGTTCATCGAGCCCTACGATGCGCAGCGCCACAAAAAACCGCTGGGCACCAGCCTGGGCGCCACCCACACGCTGACCAACCGCCATGGCGATTGGTGGTTCACGGTGGTGGGTGAGGTGCCGATGGCCACAGTGCAGCAGTTTGAAGCGCTGTTTGAGCGCAGGCGCTGAGCGCCGACACCAGCGCCCAGAGAATCCCCAGGGCGTGCGCCGGTGGGCCGGCGCCCCGCCGTCCCAGTTCAGAATCAAAACGAGGTAAGTTGATGTTTGCAATGACTGTCAAATCGATCCCGCCGCTGCACGCCGGCCGCCGGCTGGTGGTGCGTGCGGCCCTGGCGCTGGCCGTGATCGGCTCACTGGCGCCGCAGGCCGGCGCCGCCCAGGGGCGTGGTGAGCTGCCTGATTTCACCGAGCTGGTGGAAAGGGTCGGGCCGTCGGTGGTCAACATCCGCACGCTGGAGCGCGGCAACCGCAATGCCACCGGCCCAGGCAGCGGCATGGACCCGAACATGGAAGAATTCTTCCGCCGCTTCGGCATCCCGCTGCCCGGTGGCCGGGGCGCACCGCGCGGCCCTGGTGGCCCGGGTGGCCCGGGCGGCGATGAAGAGCCGCAGCAGCGCGGTGTCGGCTCGGGCTTCATCCTCAGCGCCGACGGCTACGTGATGACCAATGCCCACGTCGTGGACGGCGCCGACGAGTTGCTGGTCACGCTGACCGACAAGCGCGAGTTCAAGGCCAAGATCATCGGCTTCGACAAGCGCACCGATGTGGCGGTGGTCAAGATCGACGCCACCGGC
>JANMKO010000161.1:0-3106 GCA_031372085.1 Betaproteobacteria bacterium | reverse complement strand
TTGCCCTCTTCGCGCAGCGCCGTGCCGGTGGCCTGGGCGATGGTGGCTGCTGGCAGGTGCCGGGATTCGGCCCGGCGGCCGCCTCCCTTTCTTTTTGGCGAAAAAGAAAGGAAGCAAAGAAAAGCGCTTGCAAACAGTTTCTATGTCATGCCATTCGACTGCGATCGGCGACACGCAGTACTGACTCGCCTGCGCCGCAGGCTCAGACAGGGTTTCGACTTGGTGGGTGGGTGGGGCCGAGGTGCACCTGGGCGGCCGAGTTGACGGGGTGCGCTTCGGGGGGGCACCCCCTCACCCCCGCCCTCTCCCCCGTGCCGGGGGCGAGGGAGCAAGGCACGTTGCCCTGTCCGCGCCGTGCCTTGCTCCCTCCCGCACGCGGGAGAGGGTGGGGTGAGGGCGGTTGAGCACGCGGCAAACAGCGCTTGTCAAGCCCCATCCCAACCTTCCACATCGCCACTTGCGAGCGGCTCAGATTCGCCCGGCGAGCGGCAACCCGCAGGGGCTGCCGCCCGTCCGGCCCCCGCCCCTCACAAGGGCGACGGGGCCCAAACGGTCTCGATCAGCACCGGCCCGGCCAGCGGCGCCGCGTCGGCCAGCGTCAGAGCCGCCAGCACCGCCCGGACCGCCTGCTCGGCATCGGCCGGGCTGGCCGCATGCACCCGCAGCAGTGGCTCACCGGCGCGCAGCACCGTGCCCAGCGGGCGGCAGTGGCTCAAGCCCACGCGGGCGTCCACCGCATCGCTGGCGCGGCGCCGGCCGCCGCCCAGCGCCACCACCGCCAGGCCCAGGGCGCGGGTGTGCATGGCCGCCAGCACGCCGTCGCGCGGCGCCGGCACGTCGATCTGCACCGGCGCCACCGGCAATTGCGCATCGGCCAGCACGTCGGCCGGCCCGCCCAGGCCGGCCACCATGCGGGCAAAGTGCTCAGCCGCCCGGCCGCTGGCCAGCGCGGACTCGGCCAGCGCATGGGCGGCGGCCAGGCTGGGCGCCAGCCCGCCCAGCAGCAGCAACTGCGCGGCCAGCGCCAGGGTGACGGCGCGCAGGCGCGGCGCTTGCGCGGCGCCCGTCAAAAAGGCCAGGCTCTCGGCCACCTCCAGCGCATTGCCGGCGCTGTGGCCCAGCAACTGGTTCATGTCGGTGATCAGCGCCTGGCACGGCAGGCCGGCGGCATTGGCCACGTCCACCAGGCTGTGCGCCAGCGTGCGGGCGGCAGCCAGATCGGCCATGAAGGCGCCGTTGCCGAGCTTGACATCCAGCACCAGCCCGTGCAACCCGGCGGCCAACTTCTTGCTCAGGATGCTGGCGGTGATCAGCGGCACCGATTCAACCGTGGCGGTGACATCGCGGATGGCGTACAGCCGCCGGTCGGCCGGCGCCAGGTCGGCGCTGGCGCCGACGATGGCGCAGCCGGCACTGCGCAGCACGCGCAGCAGTTGATCGGGTGCGGGCATCACGTTGTAGCCCGGCAGCGCCTGCAATTTGTCGAGTGTGCCGCCGGTGTGGCCCAGGCCCCGGCCCGAGACCATCGGCACCACGCCGCCGCAGGCCGCGACGATGGGCGCCAGCAGCAGGCTCACCTTGTCGCCCACGCCGCCGGTGGAGTGCTTGTCCAGCACCGGGCCGGGCAGGCCGGCGCCGCGCCAATCCAGCACCGTGCCCGAATGCGTCATCGCCCGGGTCAGTGCCACGCACTCGTCGCGGCCCATGCCGTTGAGCAGCACGGCCATTGCCAGCGCCGCCACCTGGCCCTCGCTCCAGGATTCGTCCACCAGGCCCTGCACGAAGGCCCGAATCTGCGGCCCGGTCAGCGCCTGGTGGTCGCGCTTGGTGCGGATGATTTCAGCGGGCAGCTGCATCGGGTTGGGCTGGATGTCAGCCGGCTGGCTCAATAACTGCCCGGCGCCGCCGGATGGCCAGCGCCACCGCCAGCGCCACCGCCACCGCCACCGCCCCCGTCACCGACCCCCTCACCGCCCCCTTCACCGCCCCCGCCCGCCAGCACCGCCTCGATATCGCCCAGCAGCGCGCTGGCGCCAAAGCGCAGGCGCTGCGGCGTGAGGGCGGCGTCCCCCAGGATGTCTCGCACCAGCGCGATGTAGACCGCCGCATCGGCCACCGTGCGCACCCCGCCCGAGGCTTTGAAGCCAACCCGTGCACCGCGCGCATGGCCGGCAATGGCCTGCAGCATCACCCGGGCGGCCGCAGGCGTGGCGCCGGCCGGCAACTTGCCGGTGCTGGTCTTCAAAAAATCGACGCCCGCGTCCAGGCCGATCAGGCTGGCCTGGTGGATCAACGCAGGTGTGGCCAGCGCGCCTGATTCGATGATCAGCTTGAGGGTGTGGCCGGCGGTGGCGGCGCGCACCGCCTGCACCACGGCCGCCGCCGCTGCGGCGTCGCCGTCTTGCAGCGCGCGCCAGGGCAGCACCAGGTCCACCTCATCACCGCCGGCTTGCAAGATGGCCTGGGCATCGGCCACCGCCGTGCCCACGTCGGCCGCCCCGGCCGGGAAGTTGGCCACCGCCGCCACCCGCACCGCCGCCGGCAGCGCCGCCCGGGCCAACGCCACAAAACGCGGCCAGACGCACAGGGCAGCGGGCGCGGCGCCCAGCGTGATGGCGGCACCCAGCGCCCGGGTGCACAGCGCGCTGATCGCCGCCGCGTCGTCGGCATCGTTCAGGCTGGTCAGGTCGAGGCAGGCCAGCGCGGTACGGGCGGCGGTTTGCAGATCGTCGGTCATCGCGGCGGTGTGTGATGGCGGTGTGTGAAGGCGGTGTGTGATGGCGGTGCGTGAAGGCGGTGCGTGCACGTTGAAGGGCAGGGAATTTGGCCGGGTGACGGGTATCGGGTGACAGCGCGGGCTGGTGCGGCCGGGTCAGCGGCGGCTTACCGCGTCGCCGGGCTCAAAATCGGCCACCCGCAGCGGGCTGTGGTCGGCGATGTAGGCGCGCAGCACATCGGCATCGTTGAAGCCCGAGTCCACGTAGCCGGGATGGCGGTTGAGCTTGGGGTAGCCATCACCGCCGATGGCGGTGAAGTGGTTGATCGCCAGCCGGTAGCTGCGCGCCGCGTCCACCGGCTGGCCGGCCACCCGCGCTTCTTGCAGCAC
>JANMKO010000118.1:0-2649 GCA_031372085.1 Betaproteobacteria bacterium | reverse complement strand
GTGCTGCACCAGCAGAGCATGGACGAAAGCAGCCTGTCGTCACGCGACCGGGATGTGGACATCCTGGCGGTGCGGGTGCTGGGCGGCCGGGCCTGCGTCAACCTGGCCATGGTGCGCGGTGGCCGCCATCTGGGTGACAGGGCCTACTTTCCGGCCCACGTGGAGGATGCCACCGCCGTGGCGACAGCCGATGCGGATGCCGACGCCGATGCCGATGCCGATACCGATGCCGACGCCGCTGCCGAACCGGAGACAGCGCTGCAGGCCGGATCGCATGCGGCATCGGCATCGGCAGCGCCTGCCCACGCCAGCCAGCCCGACGCCCGGCCCGGCCTGGCGTCTATCGAGCAGCAGGTGCTTGAAGCCTTCATCGCCCAGCACTACCTGGGCGTGGCGCCGCCGCCCGCGCTGGTGATCAGCCACGCCGTGGCGCCCGGCCTGCTGGCCGCGCTGAGTGAGCAGACGGGTGTCAAGCTCAACGCCATCCACCAGCCCCGCGAGCAGCGCCGGGTGTGGCTGGAAATGGCCGAAAAAGGCGCACAGATTGCGCTGGCCCGGCTGCTGGCCGAAGAGGGTTCGCAGCGTGAGCGCACCCGGGCGCTGGTGGACGCACTCGACCTGGCGGTGGACGATCTGGACGGCCTGCGCATCGAGTGTTTTGACATCAGCCACACCGCCGGTGAGGCCACCCAGGCCAGCTGCGTGGTCTACGAGAACCATGCCATGCGCCCGGCCGACTACCGGCGCTACAACATCACCGGCATCACCGGCGGTGACGACTACGCCGCGATGCGCCAGGTGCTGCTGCGGCGCTATGCCAAGGTGGCAGAGGCCCGCGCCGCCGCGCAGTTGGCCGGCACCGAGCCCGCCCCCCCCGGGGTGGCTGAGGTCGGCAGCGCCGCGTCGGCCAAGGCCGCATCCAGCAAAGCCCTGCGCCTGCCGGGCCTGGTGCTGGTGGACGGCGGCCGCGGCCAGGTGGCGATGGCGCGTGAAGTGTTCACCACGCTCGGGCTGGATCTGGCGCTGATCGTCGGCGTTGAAAAAGGCGAGGGCCGCAAAGTGGGGCTGGAGGACCTGGTGTTTGCCGACGGCCGCGACAAGGTGTACCTGGGGCACGACTCGGCCGCCTTGATGCTGGTGGCGCAAATCCGCGACGAGGCGCACCGCTTTGCCATCACCGGCATGCGCGCCAAACGCGCCAGCGTGCGCACCGGCGGCAGCAAACTTGAAGACATCGCCGGCATCGGCCCCAAAAAGCGCGCCAACCTGTTGCAACGCTTTGGCGGCCTGCGCGGCGTGGCGGCGGCCAGCGTGGACGAGCTGAAAGGCGTGGACGGCGTCTCGGCCGAGCTGGCCGAGGCGATTTACCGGGCGCTGCGCTGACGGGCGCTGCGCCATCGGCTGGCCGATGCCCGTCCTGCACAATGCCCGCATGTTTCTCACGCTGCCGACCATCCTGACCTGGGCCCGCATCGTGGCGATCCCGCTGATCGTCGGGGTGTTTTACCTGCCGCTGGGCGACGCCACCCGCAACTGGGTGGCCACCGTGATGTTTGTGGTGTTTGCCGCCACCGACTGGCTGGACGGCTACCTGGCGCGCAGGTTGAACCAGACCTCGGCGTTTGGTGCGTTTCTCGATCCGGTGGCCGACAAGATCCTGGTCTGCGCCGCGCTGCTGGTGCTGGTCAAGCTCGACCGGGTGGACGTGCTGGTGGCGCTGGTGATCATCGGGCGTGAGATCGCCATCTCGTCGCTGCGCGAGTGGATGGCGCAGATCGGCGCCTCGCGCAGCGTGGCGGTGCACATGCTGGGCAAGCTCAAGACCGCCACGCAGATGACGGCGATCCCGTTTTTGCTGTTTGACGGCTGGCTGTTCGGCCTGATCGACACGCATTTCTGGGGCACGGTGCTGATCGCCATCGCCACCGTGCTGACGATCTGGTCGATGGTGTATTACCTGCAACGCGCGTTGCCTGAAATCCGGGCCAAGGCGCGGTGAGCGGCGCTGCCGGCGTCACGCCCAGCGGGCAGGGCCGGCTGCTGGCCGCCATGCCCTGGGTGTTTGTGGGCGTCTGGAGCACCGGCTTTGTGGTGGCCCGGCTGGCCATGCCGCATGCACCGCCGATCACCTTTTTGAGCTGGCGCTACGCGCTGTCGCTGCTGGCTTTCGGGCTGTGGATCCGCTGGGCCGGCGTGGCCTGGCCGCAGGGCCGGGCGCAGTGGGGTCATCTGGCGGTGAGCGGGGTGCTGATGCACGCCGGCTACCTGGGCGGCGTGTGGGCGGCCGTCAAGGCCGGCATCCCCGCCGGCACGGTGGCGCTGATCGTCGGCCTGCAGCCGCTGCTCACGGCGCTGTGGGTCAGTGGCCGGGGCCAGATGCGCGTGGCTGGCTGGCAGTGGGCCGGGCTGGCGCTGGGCCTGATCGGGCTGCTGCTGGTAGTGTGGCCCAAGCTGGCCACCGGCGAGGTGACCGGCTTCAACCTCGGCTTGTCGCTGCTGGCGCTGGTCTCGATCACCGCCGGCACGCTGTACCAGAAGCGCCATTTGCGGCCGGTGGACGTGCGCTCGGGCAATTTTGTGCAGTTGCTGGCGGCGTTGGCCGTCTCACTGCCGCTGGCCTGGATCGAGCCCGGTGGCATGGACTGGCAC
>JANMKO010000094.1:0-2490 GCA_031372085.1 Betaproteobacteria bacterium | reverse complement strand
AAACGCCCGGCACAGCGGCGTGCTGTTGACGAGGATGGTGAACACCGCCTGGGCCGCGCCGGGTGGGCCGCCGGGCACGGGGATGAAGGTCTGGCGCTCGGTGCGCCACCAGGTGTGGGCGGCGATGTGGTGGGCGATGGGGTCGGCCGTGGGGTTGGCGATGGGGTTGGCGATGGGGTGGGCGATGGGGTCGGCGACGGGGTTGGCCGTCGGGTTGCCAGTGCGGATTGCATTGCGGGCGGCATTGCGGTCGGCATTGCGGTCGGCAGTCGGGCCGGTGCCGCCTGGCGCGCCATCGGGCCCGGCCAGCGCCGCCCAGCGCGCCGGGTCCACCCGCTGCGGGTGGCCATGCAGCCGGGGATGGGCGGTGAGTGTCCAGACAAAGCGCTCCCAGCGCATGTCGCCGGTGACGAGTTTGACCAGCGGGCCGGCGGCGCCGACGATCAGCCGGTTGTCGGCCACCGGACCATGCACCTCGGCAAAGTGGCGGCCGATTTTTTGCTCGGGTGCCCACATCGACGGCAGCGCCACGGCCAGCCAGGGCAGGGTGGCGGTGGCGCCGTCGAGCACCGCAAAATCCTCGGCAAACGCCAGGCACAGCAGCCCGGCGCGGCGCCAGTCGGCCGGCAAGCCGGCCAGCAGCGGGCCGATCTCGGGCCAGTCGGTGCCCAGGTCTTGCGGTTGATCAGCGCCGTCCAGCGCCCAGCCCAGGCCCGGCGCCAGCCATTGCGCGCCGTCCAGCCGCAGTGCGTCGGGCTGCTCGGCGGCGGCATGGGCGGCCAGCGCGGCCAGTGCCGGCCGGGCATCAAAACCGGGCACGCACAACATCGCCTGCGCCCGGAAGGCGCCCAGCACCGCCAGCTTTTCACGCAGATGGCGGGCCAGGCCCCGGTGCGGCGCGACGGTGGGTGTGAGTTGGCTGGCCCCCGGCGCCAGCCGCCGCAGGCCGGGCTGCATGCGGTGCGGCGCGCTGACGGCGTCGAAATCAAAGCTCATCGGGGGCACGGTATCACCCGCGCGTGCGGGCCGGCGCGGCACCGGCGCGGCCCCGGCCGGCGCACAAAAAAGGGCACCGCAGCGCCCTTTTTGCCAAGCGGCATGGCGGGCGCAGCCGCCCGCCCGCGCCTCAAACCCGCTTGCGGTACTCGTGCGTGCGGGTGTCGATCTCGATCTTGTCGCCCTGGGCCACGAAGATCGGCACCGGGATGTCGAACCCGGAGGCAATCTTGGCCGGCTTGAGCACCTTGCCCGACGTGTCGCCCTTGACGGCCGGCTCGGTCCAGGTCACTTCGCGCACCAGCGACGTGGGCAGCTCAACCGAGATGGCCTTGCCGTCGTAGAACACCACTTCGACCGGCATCGCGTCTTCAAGGTAGTGGATGGCGTCGCCCATGTTCTCGGACTCGACCTCAAACTGGTTGTATTCGTCGTCCATGAACACATACATCGGGTCGGCGAAGTAGGTGTAGGTGCAATCCTTTTTGTCCAGGATCACCTGGTCCATCTTGTCGTCGGCCTTGAACACCAGCTCGGTGGCCTGGTTGTTGAGCAGGCTCTTGAGCTTCATGCGCACCGTGGCGGCGTTGCGGCCGCCGCGTGAATACTCGGTTTTCAGCACGACCCAGGGGTTTTTGTCCTGCATGATGACGTTGCCGGCGCGGATTTCTTGAGCGGTTTTCATGCGATTTTTGTGGGATGACCCGGTGATTGGCGATTTTGCGCAAAGCCCAGGATTTTAGCTGCTTTTCAGCCGTGGTTTTGGCCCCGGCGCTGATCGGCAAACCCGATCAACTGGGCGCACAGATCGGCTTGCGCGCCCAGTGGCTGCTGCCAGCGCTGCTGCAGCGCCGCCCAGGCGGCCGGATCGGGCAGCGCCGCCGGCCAGGCCGCCAGGCCGTTGAAGGCGCGGAATGCGGCGCGCAGCGGCCCGGCCAGCGCGGCCGGGCTGCCGGCCAGGTACAGGCCCAGAAAGGCATCGAGCTTGGCGGCGTGGGCGCCATCGTGCTGCGGGTAGATCTGCCACAGAAACGGCGCCTGCGCCACCTGCTGGGCCTGCGCAAAAGAGTCTTCGCCGCGCACCAGGTTGAGGTCGGCGCTGGCCAGCAGCTGGTCAAAATCGGTTTGGCACAGGTAGGGCAGGGCCAGCAACCGCAGGCCGGCCGGCAGCGTGAGTGCCTGCAATTGCGCCAGCACCGGCCCGGGCAGCACCCGCAGCACGCCGGGCGGGCCGGCCAGCGCATGCAGCAGTCCGGGCAGCGCCGGGTTGGCGTAGCAAAACACGGTGACCGCCCGCTCGCCGGGGGCCGGGCCCCAGCCTTGGGTCTGGGCCCAGCCACGGGCCTCGGCGTGGGCAGCGGCCTGGGCGGCGGCGTGGGCAGAGGCATGGGTGGCGGCCGGGGTGGCGGCGTCAGCTGGCCGCGCCGGGCCCAGCAGCCCGCCGGTGGCGGGCGTGAAGCCGGGGTAGAAAAACCATTTCTTCAAACCCGCGCC
>JANMKO010000054.1:0-8287 GCA_031372085.1 Betaproteobacteria bacterium | reverse complement strand
CGGGTGCTGTCGTTTGCCGGCCGCTACGCCACGCTGCCCGCGCAGGCGCCGCAACACACCACGCTGCATTTTTTCCACGGCGCCAGCGATGTGGTGGTCCCCGCTGCCCAGGCCCGGCTGGCCATCCAGCGGCTGGCCGCGCTGCGCGGTGATGCCACCATCGACATCGCCCAGGGCGTGGGCCATGCGTTGCCCGCCGTGTTGGTGGACTGCGCCCTGCACCGCCTGCGCAGCCACATCCCGCAGCGCACCTGGGCGGCGGCGCTGGGCGCGGTGCCCGGGCCGGCGGTGCGCCCGGCCGATGCCGAACCCGATTGACTGTCCAGCGCACTCGCCATCCGCCTCCGCCGCCATCCGCCATCCGCCATCACCCGTCACCCGTGACCTGTGACCCGTGACCCGTGACCCGTGACCCGTGACCCGTGACCTGTCACCCGGCACGGCCAAAAACCGCTGCTTACACTGCCGCACATGCTCTATTTGCTGTCGCCCGCCAAACGCCTGGACTACCAAACCCCGCTCGCCAAGGCCGTGGTCGCCCGCGCCACTGAGCCGCTGTTCATGCCGCGCGCGGCCGAGCTGATCGCCCAGCTGTCGCGGCTGGCAGCGCCGCAAGTCGCGCAGTTGATGGCGTTGTCGGACGACCTGGCCCAGTTGAACGCTGATCGTTACCGTGCCTGGTCACCACAGTCCACCGCCGCCAACAGCCGGCCGGCGGTGCTGGCCTTCAACGGCGATGTCTACGGCGGCCTGGACGCCAAGACCCTCAAACCCAGCCAGCTCGACTGGGCCCAGCAGCATGTGGTGATCCTGTCCGGCCTGTACGGCGCGCTGCGCCCGCTCGACCGGCTGCAGCCGTACCGGCTGGAGATGGGCACCCGGCTGGCCACGGCGCACGGCAAGGATTTGTACGCTTTCTGGGGCGATGCACTGGCCCGGTACCTGGACAGCAGGCTGGCAGCGCAGGCCAAACCCGTGATCATCAACCTGGCGTCGCAAGAGTATTTCAAGGCCGCCCGCCGCCCCGCGCTGCAAGCCCGGGTGGTGGACTGCGTGTTCGAGGAGTGGCAGGGCGGCCAGTACAAGGTGATCGGCCTTTTTGCCAAGCGCGCCCGTGGCCTGATGGCGCGCTGGGCGGTGCAGCACCGGGTGGCCAGCGTCAGCCGGCTGCGGCGCTTTGCGGTCGAGGGCTACGGGTTCGATGCCGCAGCGTCCGCGCCCGACCGGCTGGTATTTCGGCGCCACCGCGCCGACTGAACACGGATCAAACGCGAATCCGGCGAATCAAGCGCGAATCCAGCGCGAATCAAGCGCCGATGGTGTGCCGTCCAGGCGCTGATCCGGCCGCTGACACGCCGCGCCGCCGCTGACAAAATGACGCCATGACCGCGCAAGCCATCACCGCCGAGCTACGCCAATGGATCATCGAGCAGGCCCAGGCCGGTTGCCGGCCCGAGGACGTGCTGGCGTCGATGCGCACCAGCGGCTGGGACGAGGACGTGGCCATTGCCGCGATGGAGACGGTGCTGGGCCAGTTTCTTGGCACTGCTGCCCAGCCTCTGATGCAGCCACAGACACAGCCACAGACGCCCACGCTGCCGGCGCAGGTGCCGGTGCCCGGGCCCGCGCTGGACAATTCACCCAGCCAGCTGTGGGCGCTGGACCGGCAAGTCAACATCCTGGTCACGCTGCGCCAGCCCCGGCTGGTGGTGTTTGGCGGCTTGCTGTCTGACGACGAGTGCGATGCCCTGGTGGCCGCCGCCGCACCGCGCACCGAGCGCTCGGAGACGGTGGTGATCGAGACCGGCGGCAATGAGGTGAATGCCTCGCGCACCAGCGAAGGCATGTTTTTTGGCCGCGGTGAGACGCCGCTGTGCCAGCGCATCGAGGCCCGCATCGCCGCGCTGCTGCACTGGCCGCTGGTCAACGGCGAGGGCCTGCAAGTGCTGCGCTACCGGCCCGGCGCCGAGTACAAAGCGCACCACGATTATTTTGATCCGGCCCAGCCCGGCATGGCCCCGGTGCTGGCGCGCGGCGGCCAGCGCGTGGCCACGCTGGTGATCTACCTCAACACGCCCGAGCAGGGCGGCGGCACCACCTTCCCCGACGTGGCGCTGGAGGTGGCGCCGATCAAGGGCAACGCCGTCTTCTTCAGCTACGACCGGCCGCACGCCGTCACCCGCACCCTGCACGCCGGCGCACCGGTGCTGGCCGGTGAGAAGTGGGTGGCCACCAAATGGCTGCGCGAAGGTGAGTTCATCTGATGCTGCACAGCGCCGTCAACGCCGCAACACGCGCCTGTCAACCATCGGCCCGCCGCCCGCGTTGAACGTCCGAGCGCTTTGCTCCCCGCACCCTCAGGACGACAAAACCATGACCAAACTCATCGCTGCCCTCATCGCCGCCACCTTCAGCCTGGGCGCTTTTGCCCAAACCGCCGCCCCCGCGCCGGCCGCTGCACCCGCCGTCACCAACCAGAAGGCGGCCGGCACCAGCGTCAAGAAAGCCAAGGCGCACAAGGGCACCAAGCACGCCAAGCAAGCCAAAAAGGCCAAGGCCGCCTGATCCCCGGCCCCACCCGGCCGCCCAGAAGCCCGGTCAACGGCCGGGCTTTTTCACGTCTGGCGGCGCCGCGTCAATGGCGGTTGCCGCTGTGCGCCTGATACTCGAAAAACATCTGCCCGCCAAACGCCAGCGTGCCCATCAGCACCGTGCCGCCGGCCAGCAGCGCCACCACCACGCCGATCACCGGGCCCCAGCCGGTGCGCTGCACTGGCTGGCCCGGGCTGAAGCGGGCCGAGAACGTGTCGTCCGGCATCAGCCCGTAGACGATGGCCG
Organism: Betaproteobacteria bacterium; assembly: GCA_031372085.1. Taxonomy (GTDB): domain Bacteria; phylum Pseudomonadota; class Gammaproteobacteria; order Burkholderiales; family Burkholderiaceae_C; genus Pseudaquabacterium. The sequence continues at coordinate 5,449 of JANMKO010000054.1, read as the reverse complement.
CCAGCATGCCCACCGACAGCATCAGCCCCAGCAGCGGGATCAGCAGCCAGGCGGCGTGGTCGTCCTGCCCCAGGTTTTGCATGCGCGCTGCCCCAGCCAGGCCCAGCAACGTGGGCAGCGGGTGCAGCCAGGCCAGCCCGTCACGCCAGCCCCGCAGGTAAAACCGGTGCGCGCCCAGGCTGCCCAGCGTCAGCGCCAGCCAGGTGGCCAGCGTTTTGGATTTCTGGCTCACTGGCGGGTCAATCGTTCACCGGCTGGCTGGCGCCGCTGCCCAGTGCACGCTGCATCAGCACCACGTCCAGCCAGCGGCCAAACTTCCAGCCCGCCGCGCGCAGCACACCGGTGTGCTCGAAGCCCAGCGCCGCATGCACGCCGATCGAGCCGGCGTTGGCGGCGTCGCCGATCACCGCCAGCATCTGCCGCGCGCCGGCCGCCTCACAGCGGCTCACCAGCTCCGTCAACAGCAGCCGGCCCACGCCCCGGCCCCGCTCGTCGGGCGCCAGGTAGATTGAGTTCTCAAGGCAGAACCGGTACGCCCGGCGCGGCCGGAAGTGGTTGGCGTAGGCATAGCCCAGCACCTGGCCGTCGGCCTGGGCCACCAGCCAGGGCAGGCGTTTGCCCAGCACGTCGTCACGCCGGCGCGCCATCTCGGCCACATCAGGCGCATCCAGCTCAAACGTGCCGGTGCCGTGCAGCACGTCATGGGCGTAGATGGCGGTGATGGCCGGCAGATCAGCCGGGGTGCTGGGGCGGATCAGCAAGGCGGGTGGGCGCATGGGGATGGTGTGCAGGTGGGGCGGGCAGGGTGGGTCGGATGGGTGCGGGGTGGCGGGTGCAGGATGGTGGGCGGGATGGCGAGGCGGGGGCGAGGCGGGATGGCGAGGCGGCTTTGCGCCCGTTGGCAGGGCCTGCATCGCCCGGTGCGCTTGCGGCAGTTTATAATGCTTGGTTTTCAGCGGCGTGCGGGTGCGAAATGCCGGCGTGCAATGCGCACCGGTTGCAATACGTGCCGGTTGCAATTGCACACCGGCTGCGTTGCACGCCGGCAGCAACAGCGCCGCGCTGAAATCAAAAGCCCCTTTGAACCTTTGAAAGAACACCATGGTCGTCATTCGACTCGCTCGTGGCGGCGCCAAGAAGCGCCCGTTTTACAACATCGTCGTGGCCGACTCGCGTGAGCGCCGCGACGGCCGCTACCTTGAGCGGCTGGGGTTTTACAACCCGATGGCTGCCGGTGGTGAGCAGCCGCTGCGCGTGGCACTTGACCGTGTCGGCTACTGGCAAGGCGTGGGCGCGCAGCTGTCGCCCACCGTCAAGCGCCTGGTCGGCACCGCCGCCAAGGCCCAGGTGGCACCGGCCACCGCCGCCGTGGCGGCCTGAGTTTCATCGGCCCGCCGGCCCGCGCTGCGCAGCCCGCTGCCATGACACGGGCCGACCCGGCGCACCACGCTGCACCGCAAGATGGGTTGCAGGATGGGCAGCCGGGCGCGCTGGCGGCTGACTTGATCGAAGTCGGCCGTGTACTGGGCGCCTGGGGCATCAAGGGCGGGGTTCGTGTGCTGCCCTTCTCCAAAGACCCGAAAGCGCTGTTGGCAGCCACGCAGTGGGTCATCCGGCCGGCCGAGGGTTTTGGCGCCAGGCTGGGCGTGGTGAGTTTCCCGCCGCTGCTGCGCATCACGCACAGCAAAGCGCATGGCGACGGCGTGGTGGCCACCGCGCAAGAACTGCCTGACCGCAACGCCGCCGAGTTGATGCAGGGCGCCCGTGTTTTTGTCGCGCGCAGCCATTTTCCGAAGGTCGGTGACGGTGAGTTTTACTGGATCGACCTGATCGGCCTGGCGGTGGTCAACCGCGACGGCGAAGCGCTGGGCACGGTGATCGATCTGATCGACACCGGCCCGCACAGCGTGCTGCGTGTACGCCGGCCGGACGCAGCCGAGGGCGCGTCGCTGGACGACAGCGAGCGGCTGATCCCGTTTGTGGCCGCTTTCATCGACGACGTGAGCCTGGCCCAGCGCCGCATCACGGTGGATTGGGGCCTGGATTTCTGATCGCTGTCGGGCGGCCACCGCCGATCTGCCAGACGGCGCCTTGAGCTGCGTTGTCGATGCGCTTTGACGTCATCACGCTATTCCCTGAGCTGTTTGCGCCGCACCTGACGCAGGGCATCACGCGGCGGGCGTTTGAGTCGGGCCAGGTGGACGTGCGGCTGTGGCCGCTGCGCAACTTTGCCGACGACAACTACCGCCGCGTCGATGACCGGCCGTACGGCGGTGGCCCCGGCATGGTGATGCTGGCCGAGCCGCTGCAGCGCGCGCTGGCGGCCGTGCGCGCTGATCGCGACCGGGCCGTTGATCCGGCACCGGGCCGGGTGGCGGCGCTGTCGGCATTGCCGGTGCTGCATTTCAGCCCCACCGGCCAGCCGCTGACCCAGGCGCTGGTGCAGCAACTGGCTGACGTGGCGGGCCCGGGCGCGGTACTGCTGTGCGGCCGCTACGAGGGCATCGACCAGCGCTTCATCGACACAGCGGTGACGCTGGAGATCAGCCTGGGTGATTTTGTGCTGTCGGGTGGTGAGTTACCGGCGCTGGCCCTGCTGGACGCGGTGGCGCGCTTGCAACCGGGTGTGCTGACGGCGGCGTCGCACCAGCAAGACAGCTTCTCGGCCGACGGCCTGCTCGACTGCCCGCACTACAGCCGGCCCGAATCGCTGGCCACCGCCGACGGGGTTCTGCCGGTGCCGCCGGTGCTGCTGAGCGGCCACCACGGCCAGATCGCGCGCTGGCGGCGCGACCAGGCGCTGCGGCTCACGCTGTTGCGCCGGCCCGACTTGATTGCCGCCGCGCGCGCCGCAGGCCGCTTGTCGCCGGCCGACGAGAAAACGCTGCACGCGCTGGCCACGGCCGACAAGCGTCAAGCCAGCCCGGCAGCCAAGCTATAATCGTGGGCTTTTCGATCCTCTGCCGGGCCAATGTCTGAGCGCCGCCATGATCGACCCAGGAGAACCTGATGGACGTCAAGACGGACCTGATCCGCACCCTAGAGCAAGAAGAAATTGCCCGCCTGAACAAAACCATCCCTGTTTTTGCCCCCGGCGACACCGTGATCGTCAGCGTGAATGTGGTTGAGGGCACCCGAAAAAGGGTTCAGGCGTATGAGGGCGTGGTGATTGCCAAGCGCAATCGCAGCCTGAACAGCAGCTTCATCGTGCGCAAGATTTCCAGTGGTGAGGGCGTCGAGCGCACCTTCCAGCTGTACAGCCCGCTGATCGCCTCGATCGAAGTCAAGCGCCGCGGCGATGTGCGCCGCGCCAAGCTGTATTACCTGCGTGAACGCTCAGGCAAATCAGCCCGCATCAAAGAGAAGTTGGGCTGAACGAAGTTCAGCCCGCGCGCAACGCGCGGCGGCGTGCGCAGCACGACGCGCAACGGACGCGGCGCCAGCCGCAGAAGTTGGGCTGAACGAAGTTCAGCCAGCGCGCGACGCGCGGCGGCGTGCGCAGCACGACGGGCAACGGACGCGGCGCCAGCCGCAGAAACTCGGCTGAGCGAAGCGCAGCCTGGCGCCGCAGGCGCCTCATCGTGCGCAGCGCGATGCGGCGTGAACGCGGCGCAGCCGCAGAAGTTGGGCTGAACGAAGTTCAGCCCGCGCGCAACGCGCGGCGGCGTGCGCAGCACGACGGGCAACGGACGCGGCGCCAGCCGCAGAAACTCGGCTGAGCGAAGCGCAGCCTGGCGCCGCAGGCGCCTCGACGCCAGCCGCACTGACGCAGACGTTTGGCTCATCGCGCGCCAAGAACGCATTGCTTTGAAGCCGCCTCCGGGCGGCTTTTTCAATCCAGCCGTCAAAATCGGCATGTCATGCCCCCAGCGCCGCCCCCGTCCCGCCTGCTCGACCCCCACACCTTCCCCGTCATCGGCGTGGACCACCACCTGCCACCGGTGCCGGCAGCCCATCTTGAACCCGACTTCCTGCGCCAGCGCTTTGCCGCCCCGCAGGTATGGGCGCCCGAGTTCCCCGGCGATGGCAGCCGCTTCAACCCCCAAAGCCCGCCCGCCGCCGCGTCGGTGTTGATCGCGCTGGTGATGCGGCCCCACGGCCTGCAGGTGCTGCTGACCCAGCGCACCGCCCACCTGCGCGACCACGCCGGGCAGATCAGCTTTCCCGGTGGCCGGGCCGAGTTGCACGATGTGGATGCCATCGCCACCGCGCTGCGCGAGACCGAAGAAGAAGTGGGGCTGGACCGCCGGCTCATCGAGGTGGTGGGCCAGTTGCCGGTCTATACCACCGTCACCAGTTTTGTCGTCACGCCGGTGGTGGCGCTGGTCGAGCCCGAATTCACCTTGACGCTGGACCGCTTTGAGGTGGCCCAGGCCTTTGAGGTGCCGCTGGCGTTTTTGATGACACCGGCCCACCACCGCCGGCACCACTTTGAGATGGGCGGTGTGCAGCGGCAGTTTCTGTCGATGCCCTGGCAGGGCCCGGACGGCCAAAGCGCGCCGTATTTCATCTGGGGCGCCACGGCCGCGATGCTGCGCAACCTGTACCGGTTTCTGGCGGCGGGCTGAAAAACCCGCTCGGTATGATGCTTGCCGATGAGTTTCTTTGCCGTCCTGTTTGCGCTGATCATTGAGCAGTTCAAGCCCCTGCCGCGTGACAACTGGGTGCACCACACGCTGGTGGCCTGGGTCGGCTGGACCGGCCGCAACTTCGACGCCGGCCGTCAGCACCATGCCTGGGTGGTGTGGGGCGTGTCAGTGGGCGCGCCCGGCTTGGCGGTGACGGCGTTGTACCTGGCGGTGCACCACTGGAGCTTGCTGCTGGCCATGGTCTTCAACGTCGGCGTGCTGTATTTGACGCTGGGCTTTCGCCAGTTCAGCCACTACTACACCGACATTCGCGACGCGCTGGAGCGCGGTGACGAGATCGAAGCCCGGCGCCTGCTGGCCGAATGGCGCCACCTGGACGCCAGCGAGTTGCCGCGCGCTGAGCTGCTGCGCCATGTGATTGAGCACGCTTTGCTGGCCGCGCACCGCCATGTGTTTGGCGTGTTTTTCTGGTTTGTGCTGCTGTGCTCGCTCGGCCTGGGGCCGCTCGGCGCGGTGCTGTACCGCATGGCTGAATTTGCCAGCCGCTACTGGAGCTACCCCAGCAAATCACTCGGTGTGCCGGCCAATGAGCGGCTGATGCGGCTGTCGCAGCAGTTGTTTGGCTGGATCGATCTGGTGCCGTCCCGGCTCACCGCCTTCGGTTTTGCGGTGGTGGGCAATTTTGAAGAGGCGATCAACGCCTGGCGGCGCGACGCCGGGCTGTGGAAGTACGCCAACGAGGGCGTGATCCTGGCCTCAGCCGCTGGCGCGCTGGGCGTGCAACTGGGCGGCAGTGCCGCGCCGGGCGTCACGCCCGACCGGTCGCGCGGGTTCGAGGCCGGGCCCACCGAGGACGGTGG
>JANMKO010000032.1:0-5300 GCA_031372085.1 Betaproteobacteria bacterium | reverse complement strand
GAGTTTGCATGCGCACCACCCTCAACTTGACCGAAGACGTGCTGATCGCCGCCCGAAATGTCGCGCAGCGAGAGCGCTTGTCGTTGGGCGATGCCGTGTCGATGCTGGCACGGCGCGGCGCGACGGTTCAAGCCCCCGCCCAGGCCGCGCAAAACCTGCCCGCCCTGCGCGGCCGTTTTGCGCTGCTGCCCACCCGCGATGAAATCATCACGCCGCAGCACGTCCGGGATTTGATGGACCGCGAAGGCATTTGACGCTGCCCCGCGATGCGGGCCCTGCTCGATGTCAACGTCTGGATTGCGCTGTTTGACGACGCGCACCAGTTTTCTGATCGCGCCAACCAGTTCATCAACCGCAACGGCGTCCAGATTGCCACGTGCCCGCTGGTTGAAAACGGCGTGATCCGGGTGATGAGCCTGCCCAGCTACGGCCGCCGGGGCGGTTTGGCGATGCAGCAGGTGCGGGCCCGGCTGCAACTGGCTTGCACTGTGCTGGACCATGAATTCTGGCCCGACGATGTGTCGTTGCGCAGCGACGAGCTGGTTGATTTCAGCCGCGTGCAGGGGCACAACCAGATCACCGATCTGTACCTGCTGGCGCTGGCGGTGCGCCACGGGGGCTGCTTGGTGACGTTGGACCAGGCCATCGCGCTGTGCAGCGTGCACGGCGCAACGCCAGCGCACTTGGTGCTGCTTTGACCCGGGCCGTGCCGGTGGTGACGCACAACGCCGCCCGATCCGCCACTGCCGACGCGCCGGTGACTGACTCACCGGCAACCGAGTCGCCAGTGACTGATCCCCCGACGACCAACGCGCCCGAATCCGAGCACCAGGTGGTGATCCTGGGCGCCGGCATGTCGGGCCTGTGCATGGCCGTGCAGCTCAAAAAAGCCGGCATGCATAACTTTGTCATCCTTGAAAAGTCAGCCGGCCTGGGCGGCACCTGGTGGGACAACACCTACCCCGGCGCGCATGTCGATGTGCCGGCGCCGTTGTATTCGTTCTCGTTCGCGCCCAATCCGCACTGGCAGCGGCGCTTTGCCGCCGCCGCCGAGATTCAGGCTTACATGCAGCGGGTGGCGGCCCAGCACGGCCTGGCGCCGCACCTGCGCTTGAACACCCGGCTGGCAGAGGCCGCGTTTGATGCGGCCACCGGCTGCTGGCACTTCATCACCGACGCCGGTGCGCGGCTGCGCGCGCGATTTTTTGTGTGCAGCACCGGGCCGTTGAGCCAGCCGCGCTGGCCCGATATCCCCGGGCTGGCTGATTTCAAGGGCCGGCGGCTGCACTCGGCGCGCTGGGACCACAGCGCCGATCTGGCCGGCCAGCGGGTGGCGGTGGTCGGCACCGGCGCCACCGCGTCGCAACTCATCCCGCCGATCGCGCAGCAGGCCGCGTTGCTGCATGTCTTCCAGCGCACCGCCAACTGGGTGCTGCCCCGGCTGGACCGGCCGTACCACGCGCTCGACCGGCTGCTGGCGCGGCTGCCACCGTATTCAGCGCTGGTGCGCCGGGGCTGGTTTCACGCGCTGGAGCTGGGCCGCCGGGGCTTTGATGAGGGCACCTTTGCGCGCCGGCGTTTGCTGGCAACAGCCGCCGCACACCTGCGCCGCCAGGTGCCCGATGCCGCGCTGCGCGCCCGGCTGACACCGCCGTACCCGCTGGGCTGCAAGCGGCTGATCTATTCCAATGATTTTTTGCCGGCGCTGGGCCGGCCCAATACCGAGCTGGTGACCGACGCCATCCGCCGCACCACCGCCCACACCATCGTCACCGCCGACGGCCGCGAGCGGCCCATCGATGCGCTGGTCTGCGCCACCGGCTTCGAGACGGTGCAGTTGCTGTCCACCTTGCGCGTCACCGGCCTGGGCGGCCGCAGCCTGGCCGAGACCTGGGCCGCCGGGCCCGAGGCCTACCACGGCATCACGGTGGCGGGCTTGCCCAACCTGTTCTTGATGCTGGGCCCCAACACCGCCACCGGCCACACGTCCACGCTGCTGTACATCGAGCCTGCGGTGGGCTACGCCATCGCCTGCATGCAGCGGGTGCTGGCCGGCGGCCACCGCTGGCTGGACGTGCGCCCCGGCGTCTTCAGCGCCTACAACCAGCGCCTGCAAGCCCGGCTGCAGGGCTCGGTGTGGACCACCTGCAACAGCTGGTACCGCACCGACGGCGGCAAGGTGGTGGCGCTGTGGCCGGGATTTACCGCCGAATACCAGCGAGCGATCCAACGGCCGGACTGGGCTGATTTTGTGCTGGCGTGACTGGGCTGGCCGGCCTGAAGGACTATTCGCAAACTTGGCGGCCGGGCAAAAGTAGCGCAGGAGATTGATCGATCAATGATCCGTCATACGGTAGGATGATCGATATGAACACCGTCACCGTCTCGCCCAAGTTCCAGGTCGTCATCCCGCTGGCGGTGCGCCAGCGCATGAAGCTGCAACCCGGCACCAAACTGCTGGTGGTTGAGTTCAACGGCGGCCTGCGGCTGCTGCCGCTGCAAGCCCCGTCGGCGCTGCGCGGCATTGCGCGCGGCATCGACACCCGCATCGAGCGTGAGCCGGACCGGCCGCTGTGAGCGCGGCGCGGGTGGCCGCAGCCGTCGCGGCGCAGCGCTCTGGCGGCTCTGGCGGCTCTGGCGTCTCTGGCGTCTCTGGCCTCTCTGGCGTCCCGGGCGTCTCCGGCGTCCCGGGCGCCGATGGCGCCGCGCCCATCGTGCTGGATTCATCCTGCTGGCTTGAGTTCTTTGCCGACACCGACCGCGCCGACACCTTTGCCCCCGCCGTGCACGCGGTGGACTTGCTGGTGGTGCCGGTGTTGACCGTCTACGAGGTGGTGAAGAAGCTGGCGCGTGAGGCGGGCGATGAGGTGGCGTCAGCCGCGCTGTCGCTGATGCAGCGCGGCCGGGTGGTGCCGATTGACATCCATCTGGTGCTCAGCGCAGCCGTCAATGGCCTGCCGATGGCCGACAGCCTGATTTACGCCACCGCGCAACAGCACCAGGCCGTGTTGTGGACGCAGGATGCGCACTTTGACGGCTTGCCGGGCGTGCGCTACTTTGCCAAGCCGTGATCGACACGCGGCCGCGCTGATCGGCCCCGGGGGCTGCCGGCGCGTCAGCCCGGTCAGGAAAGCGCCGCCGCAGATGGCGCCGACGAGGGCACCGCAAACGCCGCCGCAACTGGCGCCGCGATTGGCGTTGCGACTGGCGCGCAGAACGCCACCGCCACCGCCGCCGCCAGCCGGGCGTTGCTCATCACCAGCGCGACATTGGCCGCCAGGCTGCTGCCGCCGGTCAGCGCATTGACGCGCTGCAACAAAAAAGGCGTCACGGCCTTGCCGGTGATGCCTTGCAACGCCGCATCGGCCAGCGCCTGGGTGATGGCGCTGTCCATCACCGCACGCGGCAGCGCAAATTCAGCCGGGACCGGGTTGGCCACCACCAGGCCACCGCCGCCGCGGCGATCCCCAGGCGCCGCCAGCGCCGTCAGCGCCGTCAGCGCCCATTGCGCCCGCATCACGGCGGCAATCTCGGCCGGGCTGTCCAGCCGGCCATCCACGCCAAAACCGCTGTCGCGGGTGAAGAACGCCGGCAACTGATCGGTCTGGTAGCCGATCACCGGCACACCGTGGGTCTCCAGGTATTGCAGCGTCAGGCCGATGTCGAGCATCGATTTGATGCCGGCACACACCACCGCCACCGCTGTGTGCGCCAGTTCCTGCAAGTCGGCCGAGATGTCGAAGCTGGTCTCGGCGCCCCGGTGCACGCCGCCAATGCCGCCGGTGGCAAACACCCGGATGCCGGCCAGCGCAGCAATCAGCATCGTGGCCGCCACGGTGGTGGCGCCGGTGCCGCTGCGGGCGACCAACAGCGCCAAGTCGCGCCGGCTGGCTTTGATCACCGGCGGGCCGGGGGTTTGCGGCGGGCGGGCCAACTGCTCGATTTCAGCCTGGGTCAAGCCCACCTTCAGCCGGCCGTCGATCACCGCGATGGTGGCCGGCACGGCGCCGTGGGCACGCACCTCGGCCTGCAGGGCCAGCGCGGTTTCGGCGTTTTGCGGCCAGGGCATGCCGTGGCTGATGAGGGTGGATTCCAGCGCCACCACCGGCTGGCCGGCGGCCAGCGCGGTGGCCACGTCGGGGTGAAGATCAAGCAACGGGTGGACGGGCGGCATGCGGGTGCAGTGTGGGGGCGTGGGTGGCGTGGGTGGCGTGGGGGGCGCGGGCGCGGGTGTGGGCAGGTCGGCAGGTTGGCAGGTGGGCAGGTGGGCAGGTGGGCAGGTGGGCAGGTGGGCAGGTGGGCAGGTGGCGACGCCGGATTATCCAGACCGGGTGCCACAATCTTTCAGGTTGGCCTGCCTTCTCCGGCCGATGGTTTTGCCGCAATCCACCCTCACCCCAGCCCTGTCCCGCGTGCGGGACGGGGCAAGACAGGCGCGCACCATGACGACCGGGCCACTGGCGCCCTCACGCGCCACCCTCTACCTGCAATTGATCCGCTGGGACCGCCCCGCCGGCTGGCTGCTGCTGCTGTGGCCCACCTTGAGCGCGCTGTGGATCGCCGCTGACGGCTTTCCGGGCTGGCATCTGCTGGTGGTATTCATCCTCGGCACGGTGCTGATGCGCAGCGCCGGCTGCTGCGCCAACGATGTGGCCGACCGTGAGTTTGACCGCCATGTCAAACGCACGGCGCAGCGCCCGGTGACCCGCGGCGCGCTGCCCGTCAAAGAGGCGCTGGCGCTTGGCGCGGTGCTAGCGCTGTTGGCATTTGCGCTGGTGCTAACCACCAACCCGCCCACCATCTGGCTGTCCTTCGCCGCGCTGGCCATCGCGCTGGCCTACCCGTATGCCAAGCGCTGGGTGGCCATGCCGCAGGCGGTGCTGGGCGTGGCGTTCAGCTTTGGCATCCCGATGGCGTTCTCGGCTGTGCTGGGGGGTCGCGACTGGGCGCTGTCAGCGATAGGCGCTGCCGTGCCGGCGCACGCCTGGTGGCTGCTGCTGGGCAATCTGTGCTGGGTGCTGGCCTACGACACTGAATACGCGATGGTGGACCGGGACGATGACCTGCGCATCGGTATCCAGACCTCGGCCATCACGCTGGGCCGCTGGGATGTGCCGGCCGTGATGGGGTTTTACGCCGCGTACCTGCTGTCGTGGGCCGGGCTGGGCCAAACGCTGGGGCTGGGCCGGTGGTTTTTGCTGGGGGTGGTGGCGGCGGCGGCGCAGGCGGCCTGGCATTTCACGCTGATCCGGGGCAGAAGCCGGGACGGCTGCTTCAAAGCCTTCCGGCTCAACCACTGG